>CAMYMO010000259.1 GCA_947259425.1 uncultured Ectothiorhodospiraceae bacterium
GGTAACGCCGATGATGCTGAAGACATCGTGCAAACCTTGTTAATGCGGACATACCAAAAGCAAATAGAACTGGACCAGTTGGAAAACCCTAAAACCTGGCTGCTAAAGAGCCTCTACCACCAGTTTATTGATTTCACGCGAAAACAAAAACGCAGCCCAAGTGTTCCAGGTAAGGAAGACGCTTCGGAGTTACTCCAACATACTAATGACCCCACGCATGAACCAGCACAACAGCTAGCGCAGGTACAATTATCCAACAAACTATCACAGGTTCTTAACCAACTGGATGAAGGACATCGGCAACTCGTGTTACTGCATGACCTGGAAGGTTACACCCTGGTCGAAATCTCAGAAATAATGGAAATCCCGGTTGGGACGTTAAAATCACGTCTACACCGCAGCCGAAAAACCCTGCGCGAGCTGATTCGCCGGGAACCTTTTCCCCAAAATAAGCGTGTAAATGAATAAGGGCTAAAAAGATGCAATGCGAACACATACTCACACAACTTGATGATTACCTGGATGGGGACCTCACAGCAGAGGACCGCAGCCGCATCGATCAGCATTTGCAAAGCTGCTCAGACTGCCGCGCTGAATACCATTTTGCCGAGCAAACCCTTCTGCAATGCCAAAACCTGCCGCCAGTTAAGCCTCGACCAGGTTATGAGCATCGTATGTTACAGTTTCTCGCCCAGCAGCCACAAAAGCCGCGCCATGGTGTTCCCGCCTTCTCCACTTGGTTTGCCGCCGGATTCGGCTCTGCGCTCGCAGCATTGCTGGTTGTTTGGTTTGTCGCGTTCGATTTCGCTGACCCAACCCAGGACAGCATGCCGATCATGACCGTTGAACTGCCTGCCATGCAATCAACAAAAGTCGATCTGGTTTTTAATAGTCCGCGCAACATTCAAAAAGCGGCGATGACCATTGAGCTACCCGATGGCGCAGAGGTTGTCGGCTATCCCAAACAACGTACACTTGAATGGCAAACTGCGTTAAAGCAGGGCAGTAATCGTTTAAGCCTGCCAATTGTTATTAAAGGCAAACAGGGGGGCACCCTATTTGCGAAGATTTCACATGAAGGACAAACTCGGACTTTTAAACTAAAGCTGGTTCCGATACCTTCTTCATCAGAACATTTACCCATTTTAAGCAGTTAGACGTATCCAGGACTTTTAATGAACCGCTCATCACTCACCATTGCCGCTATCATTACGTTTGCTACGTTCAGCCAGGCCGTTTCGGCTGCTGATCGGCCTGATCTGTCTGACATCACCATGGAAATCATCCGTCATGAAGACGCTCAGGAGATCGTCAACGAGATTGAATTACCCGCCAGACTTGAGATTGAACACAAACAATCCGATGCGAGTGACGATAAAGAATCGGACGAGCAAGAAAACGATAAAGAGCATGAGTCTGAAACGGAAAAGACAGACGACTCTGAGCCGGACGAGGCCCCTGAAGCCCCTGACTCTGAAGAACCACCAGAACCCGAAGAGGCCCCTGAAGCCCCTGAGCCTGAAGAACCAGAAGAAGCCCCTGAGCCACCTGAAATTGAGGAGCCTGAAGAGCCAGAAGAGCCCCCCGAACCACCTGAAATTGAAGAGCCTGAAGAGCCCCCCGAGTCCCCGGAATCAGTGGAGTCATCCTCTTAAGTTAACTTTGAAAACTAAGACTCCGTTAATAATTTTATTGTAATATTTGCTGTAGTTTACTGATTAAGCTTATTCGTTTAATCAGGTTTTGTGTTGTTGGAGAGGGAATGCATGTCGTCGTACTTGCGTTTAATGTTATTTAGCTTCGGATTCGTTATTGTTATCGCACCTGCCCTGGCAGACGATCAGACTGCTTTCGAAAAAGGCGCGCGGGCCTTTTCTGAAAAAAACTATTCACTGGCCATTGACTATTTCAAACAAGCCCAGGCACAAGGTTATAACCAAAATACGATAAATTTTAATTTAGGCGTCAGCTATTTTAAATTAAAACAATACCCACAAGCCGAAATCGCCTTTCGAAATGCATTACGTAGTCCAAAACTAAAACAACTGGTGCAGTACAACCTTGGTTTGGTTAAACTCAAACAACAGCACAAAACAGAAGCATATCATTGGTTCAAGCTGGCCCAGGACAAACAGGCACATTCACCGTACTACAGCGATAAGATATCAAGGCTTGCCATAGCGATGGCCGGTCAACCGGTTAAAAAAAGCAGCCCCGCAGTTCGAATCGTTGGTGGCGCAAGCCTCGCATATGGTTATGACAGCAACGTCACACTACAAACCAGCGGTTCAGCATCGGGATTGTCCGATCAGTTCATTGAAAGTTTTGCTTATCTATATTTTCGAATGCCTTATACCAATTTTAAATTAAATTATTATGATCAAAGTTTTTCAACCTTAGACCCGAACGATTACCGCCAACTGCAAGCTCGACTTGAATTTCCGGTTGATAATGGTGATTGGACTATGACACCCGGAGTGTTCTACACTTCAAGCAAACTTGGCCGACAAGATTACCAATCGATAAACAATGTCGCATTCGAGGCAAAATATCGTTTTGCTAAACGTGACTCGCTGTTATTTAAATATCAGTACAGTGATATTACAGTCGAAAACCCTGTTTATAACTATCTGGCCGGAACACAACAACGACTTCGTGCCGAACTCATCAATAACACGTTTTTAGGCCAATTTCGCCTGCGCTATGACTATGAACATAATGATCGAGTTAACCGACCAACTGAAGATTTTTCGCCAACCCGGCAGGGGCTTCGTTTACGATTACGAAATTCGATCACGAAAAAAATAAAAATGAAAAATGAATTACGTTATCGTCGTAGCACTTATAATTATTCCCCTGGTGACCCTGATGATCCCATCAACCCCATTCCTGCAGGAACACGCGAGGATAGCCGAAAACAATACCAACTGACCTTATATGCATTACCCATCCCGCACCTGGAAATGGGAATCAAGTATCTATATACATCAAACGATTCTAATTTTGATGCGGAACAATACAGCCGACGCATTACCCAGGCCTATTTGTACTATTATTTTTAACCCTTACTCACTAGCAAGATCCTTCACGACGCTCCACATGCACAGCAGAAAGCCGGATCGTACTTCACTTTGAATACATATTCGTTTACTAAATAGTTTGTCGGGGCCCTTTGGGTTTCCAGGCCGGGGAAATAACATTGGGCATATCCGATCGCTTTAATAAACGCGCAGGCCCCAATACGAGTTCACCATAACGCTGGTTGATCGTGTCCATGGTTTTATTAACCGCTTCGCGTTCCTTATCTTGTTCGATAAATAATTCCAATTGACCATCCGCCGGATGAGGGTCCAGGGCGGTGATATGCACCTGCAATACACCTTCCCCTCGCCAGTGTTCGTCCATCATTTGTTTGCTTAGCCCACTAATCACCGCACCGTCGGTCGTTGGCGTTGCCGTTCGATAGGTATCGCCCAGCCAACCCTGGCGGGTTAATAAACCAATAGAAAACGTTTTTGCCTGCAACGCATGACGACGTAAACGAGTCGCCAGCTTTTCACTCATATGTAGCAAATACATCCGGATCACATCCGAACTCACCGTGTCTGGCGGCATCACCTTACCATGGCCCATCGATTTAGGCGCACTAACACTGGTATGTATCGGATCCGGATCCAGGCCCTGACACATCAACCAGATACGTCGTCCAGGATAGCCGAAACGTTTGCCCATAATACCAATGGGTAAGCGTTCCATGTCACCACAGGTATGGACACCTCGCGCCGCCAGGAAACGACCAATGCCTTCAGCTATCCCACATAATTTGGTCACCGGGACATCGCGCAGTCGATCTCGAGCCTGCCATGGAGGCAAAATTCCTATTCCATTGGGTTTGTGTTCTTTGGCAATAAACTTTGCCGTCGTTTTATCGCCGCCGACGCCGACTGTACAGGGCAAATTAACCGCGGCGTTGATCACCTCCCTGGTCAGTGCGGCGATTGCTTCTGGTGGACCTAATAATTTTTGACAATGACTGACATCAAGAAAGGCTTCATCAACCGAAAAAATTTCCAGGTCCGGGCTGATCTCATCCCGCAATGCATCCGACATACGTGTCGCCAATTGAGCATAACGTTGTGGACGTGCCGGACGCTGAACTAGCTGAGGGCACAATTGCTGTGCCTCTTTAATACGCATCCCCGTATAAATGCCTCGTGCCCGTGCCTCATACGAACAGGTAATAATGCAGGTACCGCGCATTCCATTGGTAACCGCCACAGGTTGCTGTCGCAGCGTTGGTTCATCCAGCTGTTCTATCGATGCAAAAAAGGCATCCATATCAACGAAGATGATTGCACGTGGCCAATGGTTGTTCAACATGAGTATCGACCTGTCGCAGGTTTATTGAGAATAAAAAAGATATTGAAACAAAAGTCATTTAAGCCCGCAAGCAAATTAAAATACCGAGCAATTACAATAACTAACTTGCAAATAATTAAATAAAATAGCGCCATGCATAAAAAAACGGCATTGAAATTATCCAATACCGTTTTGAATTTAAAAATCTACCTATAACCTGACTACATTCTAATGCCCTATCATCTGCAGATAAAACTGAATAAAAATTATTTATCGATAGAAATAAGTTCAATCTCAAAAATTAATGTTTCATTCGGGCCAATAGAACCACCAGCGCCACGTTCACCGTAAGCTAGTTCAGGTGGTATCACAACTTTCCACTTAGATCCCGTCGGCATTAAAGGTAAAACTTCTTGCCAACCCTTGATAACACCATTGAGTGGAAAGCTTGCAGGTTTACCACGTTTAACAGAACTATCGAACACGGTACCATCGATCAACGTACCATGATAATGCACTGTTACTTTATCTGTTTTCGTCGGTTTAGGCCCTTTCGCGTCTTTCAACACCTCATACTGAATTCCGTTAGCTAATTCTTTTACACCCTTGCGCTTTTTATTATCCGCACGAAATTTGGTGCCGACCGATTTTTTCGCGTTCGCTGCCTCTTTTTGTTTGCTAACCATCTTTTGTTGGAATGCAGTCATCGCGGCCTGCATATCTTCTTTTGAAACCTTCAGTTTATTGCCAGACAAGACATCTTCAATAGCCTGTCCAATCATTTTCGCATCCACTTCACCATCAATTTTTTGTTGCTTTAGCGAATTAGCCATTGTCACACCAATTGTATAACTTAGTTTGGCTTTCTCAGATTTATAATCAGCGGCCATGGCGTTCGCAGCCAATAAAAACAGGCCCGCAAAAATGAAAATTTGGTTTGTAAATTTTTTCACGCTCTTTTCCTTTTAAATAATATGTTTGTCTAAATTCTTTACAATATCCCAGTATGCCTTATATATAGACTAAAATACCAACCTGAATCACAACTGAACTGTAATTTTCAGTCTAAATCAAGCGTGATTTAAGCATTTTAATGATATTGAACTATTAATTGGTGACCATACCGTTACCGGGAAGCCATACTCAGCTTAGTGCTTTCACCAAAACCAGCATATCACTTCCATCAGTTAAGTAGTTCTCGATCTGACCGGCCGGTAAAAAACCCTGTTTTTGGTAAAATTTTAATGCGCGACTAAATGTATCATGGCCATAGGTTTCGATGAAGAGTTTTTTATAGCCTTGCTGCACAGCTAAATTCTGAATTTTTTTCAACATCCATTGTCCTATTCCTTGCCCCTGCCACTCCGGCTCAACCGCAAACCATGAAAGCCAGATATTTTCACTGGGCCCCCAGCGATATTGATGCAATCCGATCACACCCTTGATTTCAGTGTGATGTTTCGCAATGTAAAATATACGATTTGATTCGACTGCAAATTTGCCTTTTGCAGATAAACAGGCAAAGTGAAAATCAAAAGTTTGCCTGGCATATTCCAGTTCGTCCAAATTCATTGCACGCCCGATTAGTCCAAGTACATCGACTTGATCGGAAGCGCTCATTTCATTAAAGTCGAAAGCAAACATGATTTAAATAATTGATATTTGCCTATCAGTCAATTATCGACCGTCAAACAATTGAGTCGTCATTAAATATGATTCACACACGTTACGCTGCATTGACCACGATGGTACCCGCAATGTAATCATGCAGACAACGTCGCTCCGATCCAAAAATCATCAGGACATTGACCAGACCTACCAGGCCTCCAATGAACGGGATCTGCGCGATAACCTGAATGGGCAGATATCGCGCAAAAATGATTTTTGCCGCACCAGGATTATGACCTTCTAAATTACTTATTCGGATCGATAATAATTTCTTCCCAATCGTTTGACCATTTATGTGTAGCAAGTAGCCATTGAGGACAAAGAAAAGGCTAAAACTTAATACCACGACGATAAGTAATTCGGGTATTCCCGGCTCAACTCCGTTGATCAGCTGTTCCAGCATGCCAAATGGCATCATGACACCAATCGTAATCAGCGTTGAAATAATACCATCAATGATCGCCGCAGCAAGGCGTTGACCTCGGCCCGCGAGTTCAAAGTCCTCACCAGAATGACTACTTTCCGGTTCCTTGGTAACATCAGATTTTGGTGTGCTATATGGATTGTTATCGTTCAAGAAATCCCCCGAATTAAAAAATAGTTAGTTTCGTTGATAATGTTGCAGAATCTGTCCGTGATTGGCCAGTAGTTTATCCAAAAATTGAGTGATTTTCTGGTTTCCCTCGTGAGGATAATCGCTCAGTTTCTTTAAGTAGTCCGGTATACTATATATAAAGGCGGCAATCTGATCAGCATTCAGCTCAAAACTGGATTTCCCGAAACCTTGCTCTTCAAGCATTAAGGCATTGAGCGCTTGCTCAAATTGTCCCTTCATCGGTAATGCAAAATAGGGTTTGCCTAAATAAAGTGCTTCGGTGATAAGAGTAAAGCCGGCTGTGGCGATCACCGCCTTTGATTTGGCCAAATCTTGCAAAAATTCAGTCTTACTAAAGGATCGATAAAACAAATTGCCTTTTACTTCATCTTTGTCATAGCCATAAATCAGAAATTTTTCACGCATAAAGTTTGCTAAAAGAGTAATCAAACTATCAAATTCTGCAGTGGCATAAACAAGTATGTGTTCACCTGCAGTCGGTCTTAAAGCCAAAACATTCTCACGTAAAATTGGCGGGAATAAAAAAGTATGATCGTTTTTAACCTCACCATAGTGAAAAGTGGTAATTAATGAGACGTCTGGTTTTGGGATCATTGCCCTAATGACCGTTTCGGTGATTAACGCATCCTTGCTGAATTCCTCCGGACGTTTGTAATTCATATATCGCATACGGTGCTGATTATCTAGCGAAATCAGTGGGATTTTATAATACCCCGCCAGATACGCCGTTATCGGTTCAAAATCGGTAATCACACAATCGGGTTTAAACTGTTTAAATAACAGATGACGAACTAATTGGAAACTTTTTATCCCATCCGGAATCGTTTTCAGGTTTTCTAACAAAGTCCGTATGGTTGATATTTTATTATCCTGGCTAATTATGCTTAAACCAGTGACTTCTGTGACATCAAAGCTGTCTTTTAAATTACGATAACCTCGGTCGTAGCTGACAACTTTGACCTCATGACCTTGAGTAATCAAGTGCGTTAGAATTTCACGAGCACGTGATGAATGCCCCGACCCCTCACCTGAAACACCGTATAAAATCCTTGTCATCGCTCACCTTATAAAATTAGAAGCTATTGTTGTAACTTAAATTCGAGTGTCCATTGATCGGCCCACCAATTAGCATTAGCTTCCGTATTTTTATGTTTTACCTGTTTTGAATGGCTTAAAAAGTGAAAACATTCATGCGCCAGCGTATGCACAGCACATTCATCTAAATCATCAAATCTGAAATCCATCGGACCAGAATACCAACCCTGTTTATAATTGGATGATGGTATTCGTCCCCAGTGCATATAAGTGTACGGTGGAGGTAATTCAACATTAACACTGGCGCGTAATCGGTAGCCTTGTTTAAACTGGCGCGAACGCGGTTTTATGCGTACAGGATAACTACAACAGCCATGTAAAATGGCTTTTTTATTTAATGGTAATAACTTAATCCATTCAACCAGCTTGGTATCATATGATGCTAATTTTGATTGTATAAAATGAAGTACATGCGGCATGGATATCTTATCGATAACTGACATACTAAATCCATATTCATCTTCTTTGGGGATTTTCGTCATCACTAAATTCTAATAATGCGGCGGAGGCGGTTCGTTACCATCGTGATGCACAACCGATTCGGATAACGATTGTAGCTTTTTATTTAGTAATTCAAGCTGTTCTTTTAGGTTATCAATCTGGGCTTGTTGATTTGTTACCACCGTGTTTAATTCATTAATGGTCTCATCCTGGAAAGCCAGTTGTGTTTCTAATTCTGTTATTCGCTCATTCATTTCAATTATGTTCGGGTGGCTCAAGTGGCTGTTTGAAGCTTTTTCCTTGCATTGATGATATTAAACATTTTTCCATATTTTCATCTGTTTCATTGTGTCGACGACAGGCTCTTATCACATCGGCAGCCTGTTTATATTGTCCTTTGGCTAATATGTCCCAATTTTTTTCCATATCATGTTCACATTGAACTTTTGCAAATACCTTAACGGCACTCACAGAAAGTAAATAATTCGCATAAATAGTTTCAATTATGGGTTTATATTCTTTATAAAGCAGCTCTTTGTTCGTCTGACTGCCGACCGAAAAGCCAGAAATATTAATTGTTGCTCGTTTACTAAACCCCTGATCTCGTTGCTTGGTTAACGAATCTGAAAATAAAATATAATCCTCGCAATCTCCTGAGAGCGGCCGTATCGTTTTCAGCGGTTTATAACGTGAGACACAAGCCTGCATACTTATTATCATACTCAGCACAAAAAAATAAGCTATAGGCTTAATTATACCATTTCTAACTTTAATCATCTTACCCTATCATAATTACTAACAAAATATGGTTACTCATCTTTACCGCGCTTTTTATCACTCCTATCTACTTCGCTATAATCTTCTTCGCTGTTATCATCATCATAGAAATCACTTGCATACTTACCAATAAATTTATGCACACGTTTAGTCGGATGTATTCCATCCCAGAATAAATACATCTCAGGGTGCATACAAACCGCATCTTTAATAACACCAGGCATTATACAGGTTGATTCAGTATCGCTAAGCACTAACGCCTCCTGGTTTTGGGCAAGAGCGCTAAACAAAGTAAATAAATCAAACTCCGTAATCTCTATTGGAAATGCTAATTGATATCCATCCACTAGCTGGGCAAGCCCCTGATTAAACTGCTTACTCAAAAGATTCGCTGCAAATTGCACTCCTGGACCTTGTAGACGTACCGCTGGAGTGAGTGATAAATCGGGTGCATTGACGATCAGGAAACGATAAGCGCCAGCTTGAACCAAAGCCGCCAGGTTGTCACTAATCGAGGTAATCGCTTGTTGTAAAATCAAACCGCTGGTTGCGCCGCTTGGATCCGTCGCCAATGCAACAATCGCGTCGCGAATATCGTTACCACCAATAAATATGACATATAAAATTTCGTCATCGGATTCGTCATCGGTAACTTCTGCGCGCGTGCTTAAATAAGCGGCTACTTGAGTACTCAGGTTTATACTGCCCTCATCGCGGGCACGCGATCCACCTACTGCAAAATTAGTATTCTTCCGATTCCGAAATGCGGGCTTTGATTTTTCATCCAACTCTTTGGCAAACACTTCTACCCAGGTTTTTCCATTCGAAAAATGATGGCCACCAATGGCATAAGCTGCATCCGGAATTAACTGATAAGGTGGGACAGATTGGCTTCCGGTCACCGCAAAAGCATTTCCTGGATCCGATAAGCTATCACCAAAAACAACAATTTGCTCAATATCCTGCTCAGCATGAACGCTGGTTAGTGCAGTAAAAGAAAGTGCAACTGAAATTAAACACAGATTTAGGTATTTGCTTCGCATGACAATCACTCCCTTGAATGAATTTAGATCTCAGCTATCGATAAGCGCTATATGGATATCGAGAGTACAGTAAATAATCCAAAAAAACTATATGGACACTATGGGAACATGTTATAGCCAATCCTGATCTTAAATATAAGTATTCCCTGAAATTGAATTTCTATGCGTCAGAAATAAGATAAAAAAGGCTTGAACGGATACTATAACTTTGAGGTTATTGTCTTTTGAGGATGTATTCCTGTAAACCATTAGAAAGCAAGACGCCCTTTTGCACGACAAATGGCGATAAGATCTTTTGTAATGCTTCTTTATAATACATTGGACAGGGTATGGTTTTAACCGAGTTATTTTCTACCGATATCTTATTGTCACCCTGGAAAGTATATTGTCCTGGCAATTCAGGCATGTTTTCACGTGTTTGTATATAAATATGCAATATTACGTCATTTGTTGAATGAGGCAATAGAAACTGATTCAATTCATTCAGTAATCTGGGATCAAGATAATTTGGAAGATCCCATAACATGATCAAATTTAAACTGGCTTTCTTGTTTTTGTATAACTGTAAATTTTTAACTAAGGCACGATTTATTTTTGTTTTCGTATCATATTCATCCAGGTTCATTGCTAACAATTGTTGACCACAACCAGGCAGAAATAATTTGCAATGGACTCGTGAAAAATAATCAAGTTGAAATTGATTCGCCGGATTTACATCCAGAATTTCATAGTATGTCTCTTCGTTAAATTTATCGAGCAAGCTAAAGAGCAACGGGCTATTCATAGTATAGCCCGTTTGTTGAGGCGCTAGGTGCTCAGCAACACTGGAAATTAACATTATATTTAGAACTGAATAATTTTTTCAATCTATGGTTACTTTAAGCTGATTTTAAACCTGAAGTGCTTGTCGTATTAGCAGTATCTATCGACTTCTTCGGTTTTAATAATTCATCTTTACCCGGTTCCATCTCGATACTGCCTTTAAATAAAGCACCATCTTCCAAGGTAACTCGTGGCGCAACAATATTGCCATGTACATTACCCGTTTGACGTATAATGACTTTTTCCTCACCAGCCATATCACCTGATAGTACACCTTCAACTATGATCTGTTTCGCGTTTATATTCGCTTTGACCTTGCCCGTGTTACTAATCGTAACATTGTGGCCGACGACATTAATCGTACCATCAACTTCACCTTGAATAATCAGGTTTTCATCACCGGTTACGTCTCCACGAATACGGATTGAAGCTCCGATTGCGGCAGAACTATCTTTAGATGAATATTTTGCTGACGTCGAATTGGTTTTATTCGTCTCGCGAGGCGGCGGCAATTCCTGTTCTTCCTGCCCTTGATAAGTTTTAATCTTGCTTGAGACGTTTTCTTTAATCTGTTTCATATCAATCATACTGTTCTCCAATGAGCTTGCTTATATTGGTGAAATAAAAAATTCCTTTTAGCATCAAGTAAATGCGTACGACTATTATGAATTCACATTCATATAATAGAAATGAACTGTATCACAACAAATCAAAATGGAAAAAGTACAATAATATTGGGGAATAGCATTACCTGGCTTGTTTGTCACACTCGTTTTTTAAATTTTTTAAACAAGAATGACACAAGCAACCGGAATACCGCCCAGCGATATATTCCTGATGAGATTTAGATAAATTTACTTTCGTACAGTGACAATATTTAATGTCTTTGGCAGAGCAGGAAAAGTCTTGATGACAACATGGACACTGTTTATTTTCAGATATGAACATGATCTAATTCTAATTTCGTTATTGTTACGAATCAGATAGCAAACATATGAGACATGAAATTTATAATTAATGTAATTTTGTATCTGTAACTAAGGACAATGAATCGAGAATACTTTCAATAAGATCATCTTCCTCACCTTCGCTGTCCAGATCACAATTATAGGTAATAAA
>CAMYMO010000260.1 GCA_947259425.1 uncultured Ectothiorhodospiraceae bacterium
GTCCGGATGATGTTGATTCATTTGCCGACGATAAGCTTTCTTAACTTCCGCATCGGTTGCTGAGCTTTCCACCCCCAATGCCTCATAGGCTTCGCTTAGAATTTCTTTTTGCGGTTTATGTGTTTGACCTGCCTGACCATGAAAAGCCTGTTGCGCATGCACCATTTTTTCCAGACGTCGATACTCAAACTCTGAAATATTCATACGCGAACAAATACGATGGAAGATATGACGTTCGGCCTCATGCATATGCCCATCGGCATAGGCTGCATGCAATAGAATTTCTATAAACATCCTCTCGAGGTTACGATTCTGATGACACTCCTTGTGAAAGTTATCAATGACATCTTCGAGTGGAAAATCAGTGGCTTTACCTTGTGCAAATAAATCAATCGCCGTTTTTTCCTGTTCGGCATCGAGTTGCATCTGACGCATAATAGCGCGCGCCATGGAAATTTCGGATTCAGAAACTCGACCGTCAGCTTTAGCGATATGCCCCATTACCATAAAAACACTGGTAAAAAAGGTCGTTTGGATCTGCTCCTGGTTTCCGGGGCGGGTATTGAATCCTAAGGTATCGTGTTCAATTGCGCGTTTAAGACCGAGATCAAATTGATGGCCGAAAAAAATTCCGACCAATGCGCCTATCCAACCACCAAGCGCATAACCAAAAATGGCTCCAGCAAGTTTTCCCCAAATCAACATGTATTCATTGTCCTGTCGTTAACGTCGCATCCAGCCATCTTAATTAAATATAAACTTTCTCTAACCATGAGTTGTTGAATATTTAAGCACACCAAAATCATCGGATAATAATACTTGGTAGGGGCGCAAGCCTTATTTTCCAAATAGTTATTTGCACCATAAGTATGCACTCATCGACCTATGTGTCAAACAATGCAAAATTCAAGCGTAATTACCGATCACCAGTCTATTTTCGTGATATATCACCCAATTATGTTAGATAAATGTAATCCCTATACTATTATATTTACTACATTTTATTATCTATCAAGTAAAACCGAAGGAATTAGCAGTGCCCTCGAATATACCCAGTGAATTAATCGGAAATAATCTTAAACTCCTCTCCCTACCGGCCATTGTTGAAAAGATTAACAATCTGCTCGAAGATCCAAATTCGACCACAGCGGATATTGCCCATTATATCAGCCAGGATCCGGTCCTCACTGCCCGGCTTTTGAAACTGGTTAACAGCCCATTTTATAATTTTCCATCTGAAATCGATACCATCAGTATGGCCGTTACCATTTTAGGTACGCGTCAATTACGTGATTTAGTCTTTGTGACCACCGTCGTAAATCAATTCAATCCACATGAGGATGTCAAGTTCGATCTGGAAACATTCTGGTGTCACAGCATTACCACCGGACTTGCGGCTCGAGTTATTGCCCTTGATCAGAAAAACCTTAACTCTGAACGACTCTTTATCTGTGGTTTATTACATGACATTGGCAAAATGATTATGGCGCTGTTATTACCTCGAGAGGTCCAAACACTCAACAGAGCTAATCAGAATAAGGAAATCAATATCTATGATGCCGAAAGCCAAATCTTTGGCTTTAATCATGGCGATTGGGCAATGGCACTCCTGGAAAGCTGGCACTTTCCAGTTTCGATCTCAGAACCAATTCACTACCACCATAATCCCGAAGACAGCACTGAATTTAAAGTAGACAGTGCTGTCGTTCATATTGCCAACGTCATTGCCAATAATATTCAAGCACCTATTTCTAAAGATGATGATACCCTGCTAAAACAAGCCGCCCTCGACACCGTTGCTATTACCCAAAAAGATATCGAAGGCTACTATGAACAGGTATACGAACTACTCGATAGCGTATTACAAATGCTTTATTACGATTTAGCCGCTTAAATTTAGCTAATCGATTTCATTACCCGCTGTAATCGTTCTTTTACTTCACCCGCTAGCTCGGGAATACCGTCTTTATCGACCAGGGTTAACACTGCGGCTGGATCCATGAACGCAACCGTCACATCACCATTTTCTTCTTCACGAACTAATACATTACAGGGTAACAATAATCCGATATCCGGTTCAGCGCTAATGGCCTGATTGGCAAGCACGGGATTGCATGCGCCCAAAATGGTATAGGGGCGTTTATCAACATCCAGTTTCTTTTTCATAACCGCCTTAACGTTAATCTCAGTTAAAACGCCAAAACCCTCTTCTTGTAATGCCGCAGTAACTTTTTCAATAGCATCATCAAAATTTGTTTTAACCGTGGTGCTGAATCCATAACTCATGAGCTTTCCTCAAATTAACAGAACTAATTTTATGTAATAGTACAATTTTCTAAAACTTAAAACCAACTAAAATTCTTACTCTCAAACCTAGTAACTTGAAACCAAAACTCCAAAAAGACCTCATGCATCATGAGGTTAGCAAACAGTTTCTGCCGATACATTCTGCTCCAACAAAACATAGCACGATAGTCTGAATTGATAACCTTATACCCGCTGCTACTCAATTTGTCATTAAATTCGAATATCTCTTTTAGCGAATTTCAGTAAAATAAAAATTTATCTTAAGTGGTTATCTATTTAGCCAATTC
>CAMYMO010000261.1 GCA_947259425.1 uncultured Ectothiorhodospiraceae bacterium
ACCAAAGAAGCAAAGGCCTGTGCATTTGCATTTTGTTTTAACATAGCTTGTATTTTTACAATATTACATCTGGCAGTCCTAATGGCATTGTAAACGAGTTATTTATCCTCATCAGCTTCTAACAGTCAGGTGAAATCATGATACAAATCTGTAATGGTAAACGCTAATAATTCAATTGCTCGGTTAACGTTGAGAAATCATATTGGGGGTATTTCTTTTAACGGAAAAAAACTGGCTCATAGATCAATTACTCCTAATATAAGCAATATCGAATATAAACATTTGTTAACATCATGCCTATTATTACCAAACAGCACGGATTGATACTCAGGGCAATCAAAAGTGATTGATCATCGTTAAACGAGTGGAGTGCTTCTAAATTAAACAGATCAAACTCCACTGGCTGATTTGTCAGTATCGTTTATGGTAAAGTGTGAAACAGGTCGTGTATCTGTGAAAAGTGCTGAGTATATTGGGTAGTATGTTCACTGGTCCTGGAGGAGTGGACCCGGTATTAACCGAGGGGACAAATGCTAGATCAAAATAATAACAAACAGACTGTTCGAGGCGAATTTTTCTGGTTAATTCCGGGAGATGTCCCTGGCTACCGTGACCAATCTGATCCCTATCAAAGTATCCGCTCGACTCCTGATGCGGATTATCAACATCCTCCTAATTCAGGTATTCAGCAATCTCACAAGACGACCATCCCGGAATCTTTAGCATGTCAATCCGTAGCGGTAAAAAACGCTTCAGAACATGGTCAAAGGCGAGTTAACAAACTCTTCAAGAGCCTTGCTGTTTTTATCCTTTTATTATTCGTGCCAGGTATCGGGGTTGTGGGTTCTAACTATTCTGTCACTCACCCCGGAGCAGATTTAAGCCAGGCGCCTGCTAAACTAACACCCATTGCGGTTGCACAGGCTAACCCCATTAAGGAATCTAAAATCTTCAATTTAACGCTTGGTAAACAAGTGCAGACACCACAAACAAAGCTACGTGTTATCACTCACGTGGTGGTTACGGGGGACACGCTTTGGGATATTTCAGAAGAATACGTTAAAAATCCTTTTCGCTATCCTGAACTGGCCGAATTAAGCAACATTAATGACCCCGACCTAATCTACCCCTATGACCTTGTTCGTATTCATATCTATGAATAAATGAAAATCGGATTGCCTCAAAATAGATCGAACTCAGTTAACCTGTCCGCTTCTTGCTGAGAGAGATTTTATATTTTTTAATGACTAAATATTACGTAAACAGAATCAATGTTTTCATCGTATCTTAGTGCTTTTATAACATTTATTGCCTTAGTGATAATTGTAAGTTTTGTGACCTACGTTGGCGGTGTTTATTGGGGTATTGCTGGTTGTATCGTCATTGCCTATTATAATCTCGCATTTTCTCAGGCTGTATTACCTAACAAAAGATTAAAACGTAAAGTAAATATATTCTTTCTTAATTTCATTATTGCATTGCCTGTTATGCTTAGCATGAATCAAATATTTTTATATATTAAGAATGGGGAGATGAATGGGGGTTTGTTTCTTTTATACTTATCGATAACGCCAATAATATTATTTGTTATGGCTAGCTGGCGTAAAATAGTTAACTTTAATTGGAAAGAATATAGAGACAAACAAAATCACTTAAAGAAAGTTCGGGATGATAGATTAAGAGATGAAACTGAGAAAGCAGAAAAAAATCGAGAGAAAGAGAAAGTCGAGTCTGTTTATTACGCTGTAATTGAAAAACCAGATAAAATTAAAAAATTTCTTAAATCCACAGAACAGTTGGCAGGTAAAACGAAATTTAAAAAAAGTAACGCCTATAATCTAGCCTTTTATTCATCAAAGTTAATATTAAAAGGGTTGGAGGATAAAAATGCTGATTTCTCATTGCAGGTATTTAATAATTATATTGACAATATATTTCCACAGGTTGGCTCTTGTCAGTACCGCACCAACATTATAGGTAATTCATTAGCTTTAGCTATTATGTATAAATTAGATGAAGTTTCAGAAAAAGTTTTTAGCATAATACTAGGTGATGATTTTAATGTATTGGAAATTGAGAATAAACTTGTAGTTTATAATCTGGCTTGTTACTACTCGATAAATAAAGAAAAAGAAAAAATGCTTGAAGCCATTCGGCAGGCAGTTAAACAGGGAAAAGAAAAGGCGCAGTTTCTTGCCGATGAGGATTTCAAAGCCTACTGGAAAGATAAATCATTCTTACTGGCGGTAGAAAAAGAAAAATAACAGGGTCAGGTCCTGCGTTAACTTATCGTTGTTAAACATCTGATGCAAAGCCTGCCCCGAAATTTCTAATGGCGTTATAACTTAAGAATTTTTCCACTGCTTGGAGGTACTTGAACCCTTTCTATGAGAACGTGGCAGAACTATGCTTATTATGGTTAAGAAAATTATCATACGATAAATAAAGTTATGAACAAATCCATTTTACTGCTCAGACTTAGTTACTGGATTTCCGCACTGGCGGATTTCGCAATTGCGTTTTTGGTGTTTATACCGGAGCAAATGGGGTTAGCCGATATTGTTTATCCCATGGGGTTGACGTCTTCGATTGCCTTCTCCTGGGGTATGATGTTGTTAATTGCTGACCGAAAACCAATGGAACGACGCTGGGTGTTAATTCCAACCATTCTGGTTGTTGGTTTACTGACAATAACAAGAGTAGTATTTTCTCAATTCGGTATGATTGAATTTAATCTTTCCGTATTCCTTTTCGGGGCTGCCCTGGTTATATTTATGAGCTACAGTTATATTTATGCAAATAACAAAACAACTTAAAATCCATTATACTTTTCAATCTGTCATGAACTGTGAATATTTGGTGCCAAAATAAAAAATTGGAAATTGAAGATGTCCAAGAAAAAAGAAGTGAGTTTTTCTCTGACTATAATTTTTAATATGAAAATACGTCTCAAGCTAATCGTTGTGCTACTGTTCGGACTTGTTAATTTGATCAGCGCCGAAACATTTCAATCTCAGGGCCAACCGATCTTTGATGCCCATATCCATTATAGTGAAGATGTATGGGAGGCCATTTCACCCCAGGATGCGATCCGTCGCCTGCGTGAGGTGGGTGTTACTCGCGCACTGGTGTCCAGTTCCGGTGATGATGGCACACAAATGTTATATCAAGCCGCACCGGAATTTGTCATCCCCGTTTTGCGCCCCTACCGCAAACGCGGCACCTTAAAGACATGGATGCACGATGAGACGGTGATTCCCTATCTAAAGGAACGCTTAGCCAAATATCGTTATGTTGCGATAGGTGAATTTCACATTGATACTGAACAGGCCAACCTGCCTGTGATACGCCAGATTGTTCAATTAGCAAAACAACACAAGTTGATGCTGCATGTACATTCCGATGCAGAAGCCATCTCTTACCTTTTCGAGCAGGATCCGGATGCGAAAATTTTATGGGCGCATGGCGGCTTTGAATATGCCTATATCATTCGTGAGATGTTTGACAAGCATGAAAACCTTTGGGCAGATCTGTCATTTCGCCGTGATATTTTTACTAATAACCATTTCCTGCAAGACTGGCAAGCGCTGCTCATCGATCATGCGGATCGTTTCTTGCTTGGTATTGATACGTACACCCCTCAACGATGGTTAAGAGTAGAAGCGGTGATGAGATGGCAAAGGCAACTCTTGAGCGCTCTACCCAACGATGTTGCCAGAAAGCTTAGCTATGGAAATGGTCAGCGAGTTATTGCCAGCCGGTTCAATAAAGATTAATTGTTATAATCGAGATCAGAGTAAAACGCATAAACAAATGATTTCCAATTTGGTCATTATTATCCTCAGTTATGTCGTTTTTTACCACAACTGAAGTCCGAGTTATAACTAAGACGATAAAATTGATGATCTAAATGAGTTTTTGCCCTGTCTATACTGATATAGATTTTATTTCTTGAGTTTTATCCTTAATTTACCCTCGCTGACTTCAATTTTTTCAATACCTGCTTGAAGAGTTTGCCAAAAGCCGGAGCTAGCTGAGAACTCCTGTAACAGATCGGTATTTTTTAAATTACCTAACCAGGCATTCGGCAATGGCACACCCCACAGGCTTACCCCTTTTAATATAGCGCGTGGTTGCTCTGACCCTAAAGAAAGTTCAAGACCGGCGGTGATATTTATAGTTTTACCACCGAATACTGGAAAATCGGGATCAACATCAAACAGTAACTTTGCGCTTGCAAGATTATCGGAGAGGTCGATTGCTAATTTATTAGCAAGATCAGTATTGTTTGCTAGTAATGCGTTAATCTCTCTCTCAGTAAATAATATTTCCCGTTTGGCATCGAGCTCATGGTATGGCTCAGGTGTTAGGGTATTTTGTGTTTGTTGGTCAGTACTTTTAACGGGTTCTATGCCGAGTTTGCTAATTTTTTGGTTTAACCGTTGTTGTTCAGTATTATTTAACACCACGGGATTGAATGAAGTCGGGAACAGGTATTGTGTATATATCCAGTAGCCTGCGATTGCCAATACGACAAGAACAAAAATGATCACAAGACGTTTATTGGTTTTACTAAGTTTTTTGTCACCTGAATTTATCGGTTCAGCCTGTGAGTTTTCCTTTTGAGCTAAATTCATGATTTTTCTCTAACAATTAGACTATCGTATTGTTCATTGACCAGACGTTTTATTCTCTTGCTCGGCTCACATATAATCCACAACCAAAAGGTAATTACCAAGCCGAATAACATCGCCTGGTGTCAATATATGCTTTTTTACAGGTTTATCATTGACAAATGTGCCATTTGAACTGGCTAAGTCTTCGATATATGAAACAGACAGATAGGTATAGAATCTGGCATGCTGGGCGCTTACCGTCGGATCATCGATCACGACGGTAGATTCAAAAGAGCGCCCAATAATGACCTCACCATGGGTTAATTCAATGAGAGTGGATTTATCGTCATTTCTTCGTAACAATATGTTTAAAATTTGCTTTATTTTGACGAACATCCAGAAATTTCTCTATCGTTAACGGTAATTTTTATTTAAATAAACCACCAAGGCCACCCATGTTGCCAAGTGCAGTATTCAATGTATCACCGCTTAATAACGACCCACCGCCACTCGATTTGTCGATCAATTGTGGAATCATTGATGCTAATCCACTTGCTGCGGAGTTAGTATCGATACCCAAACCAGAAGCAAAGTTACTCAGTTTGTCCTGACCAAGCGTCTCAGTGATTTGTTGAGTAGACAAGGTTTCATTATCGCCATCACCAAGCCAGGATGTGGCTATTGAACTTAACCCACTGCTACTGAATTTACTAACTAGTCCCGCTAAGTCTATATTCCCAGACTGGTCGGTAAGCAAACCCTTTAACCCAGCCATTACGGTATTACTATCGAGGTTACTGGAATTTGTATTACTCATGAACAATTTTGTTGCCATATTTAAAAGATCCATTTTAGTCTCCAATTAGTGATAGTTAGTAAGTGATGATGCGAGGTAGGTCTTTGGCCTGCCTGACCCAGTCTTCTACTTTACCTAATGGAGGTGTTTGACGAACAAGCTTCTTTTCCTCATTTATCTCCTTTAGCTTTTCATACAAGTTGTCGGCATTGCGTTGCGCCAGTTCAGGAACGGTATCGACACCACTATGCTCTAGTAAATCTGCGTATTCCTCGCCCACACCTTTTATGCGAGCCAGATCGGCACGATTACACCAGCCTAACAACCTCTTCTCGCTGATACCGCTTTTATCAGCAAGTTCTTTACGGCCTTTTACCGTTGCGCCTTGCATTAACAGTGCTTCTTGATTTTGTATACCCGCGTCAGCCAATTTTTCGGCATAACTGTTACCAATCCCTTCTATGTCGGATAGTTTTTTTACCATGGTCGTTCTCCCCTAGGTTAAATATTTTGATATATAAGCTATATTTAAATGTAGAATATTTACTACGTTGTCGCGTTTCGACTAATATTCCACACACGTTTGTGACTTGAATCCCATATTAAGTTGTTAGTGAGAAATGACAATCCATTACAGGAAGATCTGACAATGTCTGACATTACACGATTAAGATTTTGTTAATTTACTCCATAAATGACATGGGTTATTCTGCTAATGATAATTCAATATATTCACGGTTAAATAAATACCATGACTCTAAATCAAAAATACCAGCCAACTTCTCAACATAAAAGTACACGTAATCGAAAAAATAAAATCATCATGTTCCTGATGGTTTCATTTTTTATTGTATTTATTGCTAAAAAAGAAGTCCCCTTTATTGATGAAACTCTCAACCAGTTCATTGCTCCGAAACAAACTATGGCAAAGAAAACCTGCCATCAAAGAGCGATGGAGCTTGGACAAAAACCAGATTTTGCCCGAATAATGCAACCCGGTCAGATATCAAAAACACAACAGGGTTTCTTAGTCAGTCAAATTAGGGTGGGAGAAATGGGCAGTAATGGGCACGAAATAACCTTTAACGTTACCTGTTATACCGATGGGGAAGGTCAGTTAGTACGAGCTGAAATTAGCTCAGGATCAAACTGAAAATGACTATCTACTTTTTAGTAAGTTAAAAAAAACCCGCCTAAGCGGGTTTTTTTATTCGGCAGTATTATAATCTTATTTTTTAGTGATCTTAGCTGCCCAATTATTTGCGATATCCTTCGCGGCCTCTTTTCCTCCAAGACCAAACGCAAGCGCAATTGCTACGGCAATGCTACCTATAGTAAAGCCAAAGGCCAGATTTACAATATTATCTGCTAGCCCCATTGCTTTTAGACCCATTGCCAGCACAAGGCCAAGGATCGCAAATCGTGCAATATTCGCGATGCCTGAACTAGCTCCAGCAGATAGTTTATTATAAGCAAGCATGCTCAGGAAATTACCGATGACAAGAATGACACTACCTATTAGTATACCGCCACCAAACTCGATAACCTTTGCAAATATACTCGAGATTATTTCTATACCAAGCACGTTAATCGCCGCAGTTGATGCAGATAACATAGCGAAGAACATAATACTAATACCAATTAATCGAGTAAGTGTGAATGATTCAGTAAAGATACCAGTTAAACCAATCTTTTCAGGAACTTGATCAATTTGCATACCTTGTAAAATACCACTAAGCATATTTATCACAAACTTACTAACCAGATAGGCTACTAAGAGTATAATACCAGCTCCAACTATATTCGGTACTGCTGCCATCAGCTTCTCTATCATCGCTGAAGCGGGATCTGAGATCGCTGGAATATTTAATACTCCAAGGGCCGAGACAATAATGGGTAATAAGATAGCAACCTTTACAAAGGCACTTCCAAACCCAGATAATTTGATGTCACTTTTACCGGACTTCTCGGCTAGTTTTTCATCAAATTTTGTTAATGCAATACCTACTAACTCAGAGACAATTTTAGCAATGATCCAACCCGCATAGGTGATAATACCCGCACCAATAACATTGGGAACGGCACCAGCAAGTTCACTCACCATATCCCTTAAAGGCGCTAACACATCGGTAAGTCCAAAATACTGTAATACAACCATCAACAAGAATATGGTTAATACCGCTTTAATTAATGAACTAATGGGTGAAGCCAGGTCGATGATTGAGTCGTCTGCATTCTTTTTGTATAAAAAGCTAACCTTTTTAAGCAGTTTGCTGATAAAAGATGAAAGAATTTTTACGACAAATAAACCTGCGACAAGAATAAGCAATCCAAGTAAGGCATGCGCAAGAGTGCCCGATGCTGCTGGACCTAACAAATCGGTAATACTATTAATAAAATCATTAAACATTTAAACCCCCACCGGCTATTACACCGAATTATTTTAAAGATAACTTCTATTCAGTGAATTAGCCTATTCGCAATGGAGTTCAGGCTCAATATTACGGGATGTTATTTGACAGTATCTGACATTCTACTACCTTTTAATAAGTCTTGAACGACGTCATAATAATGTTTCAGTTCAATATCTGGAATGTTTGTCATACATATACCGTGTGCAGATAACGATTAATGTTGTATGCTCTCATCACTTAATTAGTAACAACGAATCAGGAAAGCTATCATGAAAAAACACTTATTCATTACTGCTGCATTATCAAGTGCCATCTCACTTAGTGCATGTACGACCTTCGATCCTTATACAGGCGAAGAAAAAACATCAAATACCGCAAAGGGTGCTGGAATAGGTGCAGGTGCTGCATTGGTTATATCCTACCTGGCCAACAAAGATAAGAGTAGTGGTGAACGCAATAAACGTATGTTAAGAGATGCAGGAATTGGCGCTATCGCTGGTGGTGGAGTTGGCTATTATATGGACACCCAGGAAGCAAAATTACGTAAACAACTGCGTAATAGCGGTGTCAAGGTTGAGCGTGAGGGGGATAATATAAATCTTATTATGCCTGGCAATATTACATTCCCAACGGCCGGAAGTGCTTTGAGAGCAGACTTTTATGAAGTACTTAATTCTGTTGCGCTGGTACTTGAGGAATTTGAAAAAACTATTATTGCCGTAGCAGGTTATACAGATAGTCAAGGTTCCGAGGCCTATAATCAGAATTTGTCAGAGCAACGTGCCAGTTCAGTCGCATCCTACTTGAAAAGTAGGAATGTCAATCCGGCGCGATTTGAAATCATCGGCTTTGGTGAGCGTAACCCAATTGCGGATAACCGGACCGCAGCGGGGCGAAGCCTAAATCGTCGTGTTGAACTTACTCTCCTACCGATTACAGAATAGTCGGTTACGCGTTAAGGCTCATTAAGGGCCTTGACGTGTTTTAAATAATGTACTCTGGTTCAATTTTGTGGATTGGGCCCAGCGCAAAACTCATCGTCTACTTATACCTCATTAAATATTTGGGGTCAGTGTAAAAAATGGAAATATAATAAACTCATGAAAATATGAGATGAATTTTACACTGCCCCCAATACTCTCCTAAAATTGTCAATACCCTGTTAAGCGTTTCCGGTCAGGTGGGGTGGTTTCTCTGTCTAAAAGAGGTCTATACTCCTACTGTTGGGACCGGTTAGGAGGATCTAATGAAGGCATTGTTTAAATTTTTAGACGAAAAATATTCATAATATGCCGTACCCGTACAGGTACTCACATATGTAACTTTCCTCATATTGTTCGTATATATTGTGACAAGACCCAGCTATTTGGATATGAAGCTGGTATCTATGGTTAATAATGAAGAATCACCAGTGGGTGATGCGGTTGTTGAAGTAGAAACAGCTGATCGTGATTTCAAGATACTAACCGATCAAAGTGGGCGTTTTTTAGTACCGATATCATCCTGGTTGCCAACGGACAGTATTGTCTTTATAAACAAAATTATCATGCTTATGGACACTGGGTACCACAATTTGGAATGTTAGCATTAACTATTACTAAATATTAAAGAAATTATGGCTGGTAAGTGTTACATGATTAAACTCAACTAAACGAAGATATTAATGATAACAATATGCTTTTTAAAAAATCGCCTGAAAAATTCTGGGATCTGATTGCGTCTAAATATGCGGCATCGCCAATTCAAGATAGAACGGCCTACGAGACAAAAATCAGGAAACTAAAAACCTATCTCACAACCGATAAAGTTGTATTGGATATTGGCTGTGGTACCGGTACGCAATGTGGCGATATTGCCGATAATGTAAAACAGGTGATAGGCATTGATATCTCGCGTAAATTACTCGCCATTGCGCAACAGAGAAAAGAAGCGCGCCAACAGGATAATATCGATTTTCTACAAACCTCCTTATTTGATGAACGTTTGGCATCCGCTAGTTTTGATGTGGTGATGGCTTTTTATGTGTTGCATTTTTTCGAGGATATCAATGTCGTCTTTAATCGTGTCCATGACTTGCTTAAACCCGATGGTTTTTTTATTTCAGAAACCGTGTGTCTGGCTGATAAAAACAAAATAACTGGCAAGTTGCTGAGATTCGCAGGGCATCTTGGGCTTTTACCAAGAATGAACCTGTTAACGACTCAACAACTGGAACAGGCGTTGCAAAACTCAGGTTTTAGTATCGTTGAAAAAATTAAATTTAGTCATCGCCCGGATTCAGAATTCACCCTGATCGCCAAAAAAATGAAAGATAAATGCGGCCTAAGTAAATAAATCTTACGTCAATAAACCTACCGGGCCGGCTATACAAGCGCAGAGTTGCATTACCAGCTTATGCAACCCTGAGACTTGAATTCCATTTTAAGTTAAAACAACAACAGACGTTGTTGAAATGCCGGATTTTTTAAGTCTGTCGTCCATCCTTCCACAACATTGAAACGATGTACGAATTCCTGCTGATCAGCATGCACGGCGTTACCCTGAATCCAGTCCATGGATTGCTGGAACGCGTTTTCAGAGTCTGTCTGATCCCATAGAGTTTCTTCACCATAGTCCAAGCCTAGACTTTGATCGGTAAACCGATAAGGTTGATTGGTAAAGTTACCGACGGTTTGGCAGATGGTAAAACTCGTCTGCGCCGCTTGTTGTAGAATTGACCATACTGGTACCGTGTCATTACCGTTGACACTTAGTCGTTCTGCACACCACCAGGCGGCAACACCAACTCGGCCACTGGCGGCGACATTATCCCATACGTTTTGCCAGAGTTGCGCTGAATCAAAGATTGCATGTACCTCAAAGACAATCGGAGTGATTGGAAAAGCATCCCGATATGCATCCATAATAGTCAAATAGGCATTGGTTAGTTTTTCCGGGGTATAGCCAGCGGCACTATACGCATCTTGGTCTACCCGGCAGTGACCTTCAGCGCCATTTGTTGAGCAGGCACCGGTGAAATAAACATAGGCCAGAGCAGGATGTGAATCAAAACGTAAACCAAGCGCTGAGACCATCGCCGTTTTATCAGCGAGATAATTTGCATCCCAAGCAAGACACATACTGGCTGGAACGCCTCGTTTATCAAAATCAAAGGTGGTGCAATTTTCTTTCACACTATCCGGAGCTTCATCGCCGTCCATTATGATTAAAGCAACTTTTATGTTGTTAGTGGTTGCCTTATCTAATTGCTCTTGGATCATGTCGAACAGGCACAACTGGTCGTTACCACATACATTCCAACTGATCCGCAGCAGTACGCCTTTCAAAGCATTTGAATCAGCTGCATTGCCAACCGGGTCATTCAAGCCTGCTGATTCATACACGCCAGAAGGTAATGATTTGCATGGTTGACCATCACACTCTACAGGTTGGCCACCGATATCATCATCTGACGGTGCGGGATCTTGCCCTTCAACGGGGGCATTACTACCTCCACAACCAACTATTAATGTTGCCATTAATAAGAGGATGGAGAATAGCGGTGATTGATTTAAAAATAGCATCGAATTGTCCTTGTTGTTTATTTGTTCCATTTATAACAACGTAACAACCATGACCTGGTTGACAGTCACAAGAGAATTTTTCAATTAATAGAAATAAAACTTATAAGCTATTGTTATATCTAAATAATTAGAAATATAGTTCAGTAAAATTGCTTTTATTCCATTCACCGTTTTAGAGCAAACGCTGGCAGATACCCAATGTATTTCCTGTGGTCAGTGCACATTGGTGTGCCCGGTTGGTGCGTTGATCGAGACACCACACTGGCACGATGTAGTGCATACTCTTGATGCACGTCGCCGTATTTCTGCCGTTCAAGTTGCGCCAGCAACGCGTGTTGCCATAAGTGAAGAGTTTGGAATGAAACCCGGTACCGTGAGTACAGGCAGAATGATCAATGCTTTAAGGCAACTGGGTATTAATTATGTGTTTGATACCAATTTTGGGCAGACTTAACTATTATGGAAGAAAGTACTGAACTACTGTCGCGTCTTAATAGTGAACAGGGAAATCTAAATAGATTAC
>CAMYMO010000262.1 GCA_947259425.1 uncultured Ectothiorhodospiraceae bacterium
TTCGAACTTAACCACTCGTCGACTTGCTCAACCTTTTTTCTCGAAAGGAAATACACTATACCTGCATCATTCTCATGTTCATTGCGAATAAAACGTAATAACGCCTCACGACTATTACCCTGATTTTGCGAGATGCTATAACGGATATTCGGTCGATCAAAACCTGAGACATATAAACCCGCCTGTTCTAAATTGAGTCGGAGCAGAATCTCACGTCGTGTTGGTGCGTCAGCGGTCGCCGTTAACGCCATGCGTGGAATAGTTGGGAAACGTTCATGCAAAACCGATAACTGAATGTATTCGGGACGAAAATCATGTCCCCACTGCGAAACACAATGGGCCTCATCGATGGCAAATATGGCGATGGGTGCGCGTTCCAGTAGATTTAAAAAACGTTCGGTCATTAAACGTTCGGGGGCGACATAGAGAAGATCCAACTCACCGCGTAAAAGTTGTTGTTCGACTTCACGGGCACTGGCCGCATCCAGCGTAGAATTTAGAAAGGCGGCCTTCACACCCAATTGTTGCAAGGCCACAACCTGATCCTGCATTAAGGCGATTAATGGCGAGACTACCACGCCCACTCCATCACGCACCATCGCCGGGATCTGGTAACACAATGACTTACCACCCCCCGTCGGCATCAGTACGACCGCATCTTCGCCAGCAATGACCTTATGGATAATTTCTTGCTGATGTTGGCGAAATTCTGAGTATCCGAAAACGGTATTTAATATTTCAAGTGCTTTATTATTCATACTGACTATTTTTATAGTTCGAATAAATCCCCTGATCGTCACAGCGGATAGTATAGCCTGTCAGCCTTTAATAATACCCAGCAATCGAAAGCAACATTCCTGAGATTCCTTTAATATAGAACGAAATACTTTCATATCAAAACTGAACACTTCACTATCGGTAATCGATTCAGCACTCACTGGATAGATACGATTGGGCATGAACATCACCGCCTTACCAAATGTTTGTTTTGGGTAAAGAATTTCCATTACTTTTTCATTGCCATCTTCTGATATACAGGACAGTTTAATCTGCCCGTTGTTCACCATATAAAAATGATCGGCCGTTTGCCCCCGTTCAAATAAAATTGTTCTGCTTGGTAAACGATGAATATTACTGTGGCTAATAATTTTTTCCAGCTGAGGGGGTTCCAACGCCTCAAACAGAGGGATGTGGTGAAGTTCATCAAGAATAATCGGGTTACATTCCATCTTGCCACACTAACAGAATATTTGAATTAAATGAAATTATCAGAGTTGACCTTAGTCAAGGATAACCAAGCTATTAATATTGTATTACTGGTTTTTTATTATTGAACGAATATTAGCAAATATTGAGATACTAAAGCATAAATGAAACTAACGCTCATCCTAGCTGGCTCATATACCTCCTGTACAGAAACCAGAGAAATTTGGACTGATACCTGTCAAACACAACAAATCGATCTTGAAATATTTAACCTGGATGACAAACAAGGGGAAAATACCGCCCGTCACTATAACCTAAAAACCTTTCCGGCCTTAATTCACGATCATAAAATCATTGCCGTCGGACATCCTAGTAAAGAAGACGCGATCAAAATAATTACTGATTTGACTCAATAAAACGAATACTGATTTGTTGTGACCGCCTATTTAATTAAATGTTAATTGCAAGCTCAGATAACTTAATCGAAGATGTGACTGTGATTTATTTTTAAAAGAGTAACCGTGTTGAAAATGGTAATGAGTGTTTATTTTATTCCGGGAATTAATTCTTAAATGGATATTACTTGGTTAAAAATAAATGCAGTGGAAACCTTTTGGAGATGAGTAAACAGTAAGTCGCTTCGTGGTTCGGATAGGTACTGCCTTAGAATCGCTTCGCGCTTCAAGCAGGCACTGCCGTAGAATCGCTTCGCGCTTCAAGCAGTATTTCCTACGCTTACGCTCCGGTCATTTCCTACGCTTGCATTCTGGTCGCCCTGCTTTGAATCGCTTCGCGCTTCATGCAGGATTTCCTACGCTTCGCTACGGTCAACCACTAATTTAAATCGAGGGTTCAAATCCACTTATTTATTTGGCGGAGAAGGAGGGATTCGAACCCTCGATACGCAGAACGTATACACACTTTCCAGGCGTGCTCCTTCAACCACTCGGACACTTCTCCAGTTTTCTTATCCCCTGAACGAGGGCTGTCTGTCTTGTCCTGCTGTCGCTAACATCTTTTTAATCATACAGAATGTAAGCTTTTTGTGACGACAGAGGTCTACTCTAGTGAATAAGGCGCGCAAGGTTATACCACCTTTTAATAGGAGGCAAACTCCAATTTCCCTGATTCAGTCTTTATTCAGGCAAAGCGCTTATTCTATGAACCAAAGAGCAATGTCGCGGTCTGTTTGAGTGATGACTTTCAGGTTTAAAAGTTAGATTAAACAATAGGTTATGACTCATAACTAAATTATATATTAGTTATTCTACTTAAATTACGGAAATAACAGGAAATTAAGCTAAAATGAGCGAATATGGTGTTAAATTCTGTGAAATACACTACAAAAAGTAAAATTAAATACATAAGTATGTTAGAATTTGCTTACATAAAGGGTGATCAATGTCGCAGAACCCAACGGACAAAGGTGTTTAGAGACCTCATTAATTGTCGGATGTGTCCGATAAATGTGATGGACTTCTCATTTTAGTGACCAATATGCGTGTAATTAGTGGCCTCATTATCGTTTCTATTGCCCTCGTGCTGGTACTGAATGCCTGCGCCCCTCAACGTACTGTCCTGCAACAAGTCCTGGCCATGGGTGAACTTAAAATCCTCACTCGTAATAGTGGCACAACCTATTACGAAGGCCCTCAGGGCTCGGCAGGCCTGGAATTCGAATTAGCCCAACGTTTCGCTAAAAAGCTCGGTGTCAAACTGAAAATTGTCGTGCCCGACAACCTGAATGGTATTCTTGAGAAAATTAGTGACGGTGACGCCCATATCGCTGCAGCCGGATTAACGGTCACCGATGAAAGAAAGAAACAGGTGCGTTTTAGTCCAGCCTACCAGACCATCACCCAACAGGTTGTCTATAACGTAAACAGCTCCAAACCCAAATCCATTAAACAACTTGATGGCGCCTTTGAAGTTTTGGCAAAAAGCGCTCATGTTGAACAACTCAAGGCCTTGAAAGGCAAACACACCAATTTAAACTGGACAGAAAATACAGATGCAGACAGCACTGAACTGCTTTCATTGGTCGCAGAAGACTTAATCGATTACACCGTTGCGGATTCAAACGAAGTCGCCTATAACCGTCGCTATTATCCAAAACTTCGTGTCGCTTTTGATATCACTGAACCACAGGAATTAGCGTGGGCCTTCCCGATTACAAAAGATGACAGTTTATATAATGAAGCGAAAATCTTTTTCGAAGAGTTGAAAGCCTCTGGCGAGTTAGAACGATTATTAAAAAATAATTACCAACATGTGCAAAACTACGACTATGGTGGTACACACAGTTACCTGGCCCAGATTCGTCGCCGTCTACCCACTTATTTGGAAATGTTTAAAGAAGCAGCAGATAAATATGATCTTGATTGGCGTTTGCTGGCCTCGGTATCGTATCAGGAATCACACTGGCGCCCCAATGCAGTGTCTCACACCGGTGTGCGTGGCATGATGATGCTAACCATGAATACCGCAGCAGAATTAGGTGTCAGTGAACGTACTGATCCATATGAAAGTATCATGGGTGGTGCAAAATATTTGCGAAAGCTCATAGACAAGGTTCCTGAAAACATTCCTGAACCGGATCGAATGTGGGTTGCGGTTGCATCATACAATGTCGGTTATGGTCATATTGAAGATGCTCGCAAACTCGCGCGTAAGCGTGGTGATGACGCAAACAAATGGGTCGATATTAAAGCGACTTTACCCTTATTGAGCAAACGTAAATGGTATAAACAAACGCGTTATGGTTATGCTCGTGGTTGGGAACCGGTTCGTTATGTTGAAAACATCCGCAGTTACTACGATATCCTGGTTTGGCATTTGGAAAAAGAACAACCTCACTTACGAAACTTGCGCCCTATCCTCGCTTTTTCATCCAACGTTCTTTAAGTCTCCGATCTTTTCCTTATCAAAAAGAGTTGACTGGTTGCGACCGTTTTCTTTTGAGTAATACAGGGCTTTATCTGAATGTTCTAACCATTCCTTGTAGCTAGCTACATCCTTATTTAGCTCAGCAATACCAATACTGATCTTAAATTTGATAACCAGGTCATCATATTTTATGGTCAAAGCCTCAATACGTTTTCGCAGGCGTTCAGCCAGGATCATCGCATTCGCGCTTTGGGTATCGACGAGTATGACACCAAACTCTTCTCCACCGTAACGTCCGGCAACATCGGTCTTTCTGATAGTACGTCTGAGCGTTTCCGAAGTTTGTCTTATCACTTCATCCCCGGCTTGATGGCCATAAGTATCATTTACCTTCTTGAAGTGATCAATATCAAACATAATCAAAGTTGTTGCCTGACCAGTACGTTTGTAACGATCGAATTCTGATTCAAGGCGTTCTTCCCAGTGCCCTCGATTATTAAGCTGGGTTAAACGATCCGTTTGGCTTAAACGCTCCAACTCTATATTTGCTTCCTCTAATGCCTCTTTCCCGATCGCGGCTTCGGTGACATCATAAATAACAATTGCAATGTTATTTATATTTCCATCTATTCCCTTCAATGGTAGGAAGGTAATATTTTGGTACATAAATTCCGCACTGCCGGTGATTGGGCGATAGTTCTTAAACTTAAACAGGTAGGGACGCTGTTCCCAGGTAGTAAAAGCCCGATTCGCCAACGTAATGACTGATTCTACTTTACGAATAAACCACGAGCTTGATACTTCCGGGAACAAATCGAATATGTTGGCGCCCATTGCCACATCTGCGCGCTTGCCACTACGATTCACCATAAAGTTATTCCATAACTTTATGTTATAGTCGACATCAATCACCACCAAGCCAACGTTGATGTTATGGGTCACGCCCATTAACCAGTGAAGTTCTTCTAATTCTTCCTGTTCACTCATGTTTAAGCTGCTACATATGAAATTAACTGATTAAAACGTGGAATCGAGTCTTCGGTAAATAACAATAATAAATTCGCATTAATATTTTTATTCTCGATCGCTATTTGCAAATCAATGGCCAAAGTTGATTTCCATTTGTTATTGCCTTTTTTCAACACATCCTTATTCTTCAAATGCCGTCCTAAAACAGTGGGATGGCCAACACTCAAATCGATATCAAACTGGTCAGCGATTCCGTTAATACATGCACCAATAAGAATATTAGTCAGATCCATTAATAATTCAATTTCAGCGGTGTCATCCATTTCGCCATCAAAATGCATCAACTTGGCCATATCGTCATAACTTGAATCGGAAAACAACAGCATTGCCTCACCCGCCAAACCTCCACCGATAAATCCCTGGCATACTGCAGAAGTATAATCTCGTGCTGTCGCAGAGTTAATTGCCATCTGCAGTTCAGTGTTCTCAATCATGCTCACATTTGGGATGGGCATCACCACAAAAGAATCTAATACTTTCGCAAGCAAACTTGCTGCCTGTCCCATCGCAACATTGGTCACCTCTCGATAAGCATCCAACAAATCCAAATCACTGTCGGGGTGCTCTTCTTCCTCAATGAATTCTTCATCAAGTCCATACTCTTTAATGACCCGGACAATTTCCTCGCTCGATACCGGTTTCTTGATAAAATCTAACGCACCAAGAGCCATGACACGTTTATGTGCTTCGTCCTGTACATCACCCGAGACGACAATCACCCGGAGCTTACTGTTGTCTTTTTTTAATTGCGTTAACACGCCATAACCGTCCAGTATTGGCATATTGAGATCCAGAAACAGCACGCTAATTTTCTTTTCAGCGATGACTTTCAGGGCGTCCTGTCCGTTCTTTGCGTAGGTAATCATCACCTCCCAATCTTCCGGAAGCACATGTAATAATTGCTTTTGTGCAAAGCTCGAGTCGTCACAAATCAAAATGGGTATGGCCATGACAAAATGTATCGGCGTGAATCTAACTAATATTTAGCCTTGAATACAATTAGAGTCCATTGATTAGGCAAATTGAGTATTATTTAATCTAGACGAAAATTGAACCCTATTTTAGTAAGGTTTATATCTGGCAGTTAGTCCAAAAAATGTCGAAATAGATTGATTTAGCTGCGTTTTTTTGAAAAAAATTCGGTCATCAAGTTCGCGCACTGATCCGCCAAGATCCCGCCACGTACCTCAAGGCGATGATTATGTTTATCCGATATCAATAAATCAAATGCACTACCCGCAGCACCGGTTTTAGGTTCCGGTGCACCGTAGACAACGGTTGCAACCCTGGCGTGAATGATGGCACCCACACACATCAAACACGGCTCGAGAGTGACATAGAGAGTGGTATTTAATAACCGATAGTTGCCTATATTCAAGGCCGCATTACGCAATGCGGTTATTTCGGCATGAGCGGTAGGATCCATTCCACTAATCGGCGCATTGAAGCCCTCGCCAACAATTTGATCGTCTTTAACAATAACCGCGCCGACCGGAACTTCATCTAAGGTTTCAGCCTGTTTGGCCAACTCAATAGCACGTTGCATCCAGAATTGATCGAGTGAATGTCGTTCTTCGTCCAACTTAATTTTCGATTATGGTGATTATAGAACGAAGAAGTTTACGAAATCGCAAAGCGAAAGTGAATGTTTATTTACCCGCTAGTGATTATCGGTCTTTAGAAGAGCTCAATGGCATCATCCGCTTCAGGCTCATCTTCTTTTTGGTTAATCACATGCTGTGATGCAATCATCTCGAGTTGCTTACCCAGGCTGTCTAATTCAACTCCGGCTCGTTTCATTAATAAGATACTTTGTTCAGAATTCTCACTAATACCTTTTATATTACTTAATTTGGTAAACAGATCATCTACATTCGTTTTTTCATCTTTTGTCGCTGTTGCGAGCTCCTTGCCAAGCTCGCTGACCTCTAACATAAATCCAACAATATCTGAATAAGACAACACGACGCCTTCAATCGACTCATCGGAATCTTCCGCCAGTTTTACTGCATCGCTCACTTTACTCGATGTATTTCGTATATTGGATACCAGCCGTTCGATAATCGACTCAATTTCACTGGCATGCTGTTGAGTCTTTCCTGCCAGGTTTCTAACTTCATCGGCAACCACGGCAAAGCCTCGACCTTGCTCACCCGCTCTTGCCGCTTCGATGGCGGCATTTAAGGCTAACAAGTTGGTTTGTTCAGCCACGCCTTTAATGACATTTATTATGCCATTTATTTCTTCACTTTCTTCGCCTAACTGTTCAACCAGGCTACCGGTTGAAGTAACCGATTGACTTAGCTCACTCACCGACGCCATTGCGTGCGTCATAATCAACTTACCACTATTCCCCTCCGTCTCCGATTTATTAGCGACGTTAACTGTATTGTTTGCTATTTCAATCGCATGAGTAAATACCTCTTGCATATGATCAACCATCACCGTCACTTCATCTGTTTTAGAAATTTGTTCCGCCATTTGCATAGCAACGGTCGCCGCAGTAACGGAAACCGACGTCGCATGACGTGCCAGATTACCCGTTACATTTGCTATCATATGTCGCATTGTACATAAGGATTGCATCGCCGAATTAAATTCATCGGCGATTTCATAACTGTATTGGATTCCCGGGACAGGCTCGAACTTCAAATGTTCCTCCTGACTCATGTTGTGCATTAAATTATTCATCAACTGATGTTGAAAACGCTTATTTGCTTTACGACGAGAGACTCTGATAGCCCAAATGATCAGAATGAGTGTTAGCACTGTATATAAAACGGGATGATTGATCGTCTTGAAATAGAATAACTGGCTCAGCATTAGAATTATCACGAGCAAATTCATGCTACCCAGAAATCTGGGTGCATATAACAAATTAAGCAACATCTGACGATTAAAGTTTAGCATTTACAGTCCAATCACTATTACCGAATATTAGGGTAATATAATTATTCCCATTTTTGATATGTCGGTCTAAACAACGAATCCTTGAGCCGCATAGACTGCACGCTATCCATAAATGTGAGCTTTATCATGGGCAATATTAAGGGCATTGGTTGGAACTGAAAGTGAAATTGGTTAGACGCGTAACGTTAAGACTTGGTGTTTTATTTTTTACTGTCGCTATCCATGAACTTAGTAATCTCTTTCTGACTTGGCGCGCGACCGTTCTCACTAAACGGTTGCTTCATATTCGAACTTATTCCCACTCAATGGTGCCGGGAGGTTTACCCGTCACGTCATAGACAACTCGAGATATACCGTCTATTTCGTTGACGATTCGGCGTGAGACCAAATCCAGGAAGTCATAAGGAAGATGTGCCCAACGTGCGGTCATGAAATCTATTGTTTCAACAGCGCGCATCGCGACAACATATTGATAACGACGACCATCTCCTGTCACGCCCACCGATTTGACTGGAAGGAATACGGTAAAGGCCTGTGATATGCCATGATATAAATCATGTTTGAATAGTTCTTCGATAAAAATATTATCGGCAAGACGAAGTAAGTCGGCATATTCTTTTTTCACTTCACCGAGAATTCGCACACCCAATCCTGGTCCTGGGAATGGATGTCGGTAGACCATGTCATACGGTAAACCCAGTTCGACACCGAGTTTGCGCACTTCATCTTTAAATAACTCCCGCAATGGCTCACAGAGTTTAAGCTTCATATCTTCGGGTAAACCACCCACATTATGATGCGATTTTATTAAGTGCGCCTTACCGGTTTTTGCCCCGGCGGATTCAATCACATCAGGATATATGGTGCCTTGCGCTAACCATTTCGCTTGCTTTAATTTGCCCGCTTCTTCTTCAAAGACTTCAATAAAAAGGTTCCCGATGACCTTACGTTTACGCTCCGGATCATTAACCCCTTTGAGTGCACCCAAAAAACGATCCTCGGCATCGACGCGAATCACTTTGACACCCATGTGTTCGGCAAAGGTCGCCATCACCTGATCGCCTTCATTCAAACGTAGCAAGCCGTTATCCACAAAAACACAGGTCAACTGATCACCAATTGCTTTATGTAATAAGGCCGCAACAACAGAGGAGTCCACCCCACCCGATAAACCTAAAATGACTTCATCATCACCAATAGTCTTTTGCACACTGGCGATGGCATCGTCAACGATGTTACTGGCATTCCATAATGATTCGCAGCCACAAATCTCATGTACAAAGCGTTCAATAATGCGTTGTCCCTGCTGGGTATGAGTGACTTCCGGATGAAACTGTAATCCGTAGAAATGTTTTTCTTCGTTAGCGATACCAGCAATCGGTGCGGAGTCGGTTGATGCCATCAACTTAAAACCGCCAGGCAGTTTGGTGACATGATCACCGTGGCTCATCCAGACATCCAGTAAACCATAACCTTCCTCAGAGACTTCATCTTCAATATCTTTGAGCAAGGCGGTGTGTCCCCGCGCCCTTACTTTGGCAAATCCGTATTCGTGTTGATCCGCATTTTCAACCTTGCCACCCAATTGCGCGGCCATGGTCTGCATGCCATAACAGATACCTAAAACCGGAATACCGAGTTCAAAAACCGATTGCGGAGCACTCGGCGCCTCATCACCAATGGTGCTTTCAGGACCACCCGATAAAATGATGCCACTGGGATGAAAATTCTTAACATCATCATCACTGATATCCCAGGCATAGAGTTCACAATACACTCCGGCTTCGCGGACACGGCGAGCAATGAGTTGCGTGTATTGAGATCCGAAATCAAGAATAAGAATTCGATCTTGATGGATATTTTTGGGATTAGAGGTTGTCACGCCAACACAGAGTTGTACTAATTAGCCATTATCGACGCGATAATTCGGCGCTTCTTTGGTAATGGTGACATCATGCACGTGACTCTCACGCATGCCCGCGTTGGTTACTCTGACAAACTGGGGTTCGGTGCGCATTTGTTCAATTGTACTGCAACCGGTATAACCCATACTGGCACGAATGCCACCCAGTAATTGATGTATAACCGGCATCAATGGTCCTTTATAAGGCACCCGCCCTTCTATTCCTTCCGGCACCAGTTTCTCTTTCTCACCACCTTCCTGGAAATAACGATCACTCGATCCATGTTGTTTGTTCATCGCGCCAATCGAGCCCATTCCGCGGTAAGCTTTATAAGAACGACCTTGATAGAGCTCCACATCGCCGGGTGACTCTTCGGTCCCCGCAAACATACTACCGATCATCACACAATCGGCACCGGCCACTATAGCCTTCGACATGTCACCCGAATAACGAATACCGCCATCGGCAATAACGGGGATATTCTTGCCCTTAAGGGCATCAACCACATTCGCGATGGCGCTAATTTGTGGGACACCCACACCCGCGACAATGCGGGTGGTACAGATTGAGCCAGGACCAATACCAACTTTAACGGCATCCGCACCGGCTGTCGCCAATGCCTCAGCGGCCTTTGCGGTGGCGATATTTCCACCAATTACCTGGACTTCTGGGAAATTGGCTTTGACCCATTTAACCCGGTCCAGCACGCCTTGTGAGTGACCATGGGCGGTATCAACCACCAATACATCGACACCTGCTTTAACCAGGGCGGCAACACGTTCATCCGTACCCTCGCCTACGCCCACCGCGGCACCGGCACGCAATTGGCCATAGCTGTCTTTACAGGCATTGGGGAATTCTACGGCTTTTTGTATGTCTTTTACCGTAATCAAGCCGGTCAGTTGAAAATCGTCATTGACCACTAAGACCTTCTCAATCCGGTGTTTGTGCAATAAGGAGCGCACCTCATCACGGCTGGCGCCTTCAGACACCGTCACCAAACGCTCTTTTGGCGTCATGATGTGACGTACGGGATCGCCTAATTTTGTCTCAAAGCGTAAATCCCGGCTTGTGACGATACCCACCAGGTCTCGACCATCGACAACGGGAACCCCTGATATACGGCGCGAACGAGTCAGCTCCATCACCTCTTTGATACTGGTTTCCGGCCCGACGGTAATTGGGTCTTTGATGACACCACTTTCGAATTTTTTCACCGCACTGACCATCGCGGCCTGGGCGTCAACGGTCATATTTTTATGTAATATCCCAATACCCCCTTCCTGGGCCATGGCAATCGCCAGTCGGGCCTCAGTCACCGTATCCATCGCAGCGGATAAGATGGGGATATTAAGGTGAATTTGTTCGGTCAGGCGGGTCTTCAGGGTGACGTCGCGCGGCAAGATATCCGAGTGCGCAGGGACGAGTAAAACATCATCAAAGGTTAAAGCTTCCTCAAGTATCCGCAACATCAAGCAACATCCACGTTCGGTTTAGGGTAAAGTCGCGGATTATAAAGATTTTCTAATACAGCCTCAATCAAAACTTTTTAAATTTAGCGGCTTGCTCGGCATTGCCAAGCTCGTCCGGTTATGCGCATAATGGTGAGGTTGAATGTGGCTGCCTCGCACCCAAATTGCATCGGGCAGGAAACTATTAAAAATTTACATTCAACAGCTAATTAGCATTTTCTTAAAGAATAAACGCGTTTGATTTTGGAGGAGCAACATGAGAAAAGTTATACCCTTCGCATTAGCAGCAGCATTTGCGCTTGGAGCCTGTGGAACCGGTAGTGGTGGTGGCAGTGATGTCACTAAAGGGGATGCAGCATCCGCTATTACGGCCGCTGAGCACGAACAAAAACGAGCAAAAGGCAAAGGTTACGAATGGCGAGACACTGGTAAAATGATCAAAAAAGCCAAAGCAGCAATGAAGGCTGAAGATTATGCCGAAGCCATTAAAC
>CAMYMO010000263.1 GCA_947259425.1 uncultured Ectothiorhodospiraceae bacterium
CTTCTAAATACTTACGAGTTAATAAAAGCAGACCGCTAAACTTGTTGGCAACAACAAGTTTAGCATTTTCAATATCAAGTTTACCGGCTAGCTCAAGTCATCAGGCATTTGCAGCAGACAAAATTACATCGCCTGCGGTTATGATTATAGCTACCGCTAAAATAATACTAACCTGGATAAAAACAATAAATTTATACATGCGATTGGTCATTATCATTTACCCCGCGATCGTTTTATTTCTTTATCTCAATATCAAATTTCAATAACAACTGCGTCCAATCTTCATCAAGGCGCATTAATTTGGATGTAGTATTTTTATCATTTAACATAAAAGCCCGCATTGGCTCTGAACTGGATAATGCATCCCCGTAACTGTTATAGGCCGTAATACCAATTTCCATATCAAGTCGATTATCCGGGACAAAGAGTTTTTCTCGATAAATCAATTTATTCATACCAACGCGCTTACCAAAATACAATGTTGTTAAATCAGAGATCCAAAGCTTATTATGAATCGCAAAAACAAAGGTCCAGGTTGAAACTGGAACACGTCCGGTAAACATCAGTTCCGATAAGGTGATATTAACCGGCCGAACCTGACCTTTAGTGTTATTGGATTGCCTGGTGCGCGAGAGCGGAGCAATCCTGCCCAGTGACCCAATACCAGTTCGACCCACCTGGCTGGCATTTTCGTATTCGGTTTGTTGAGCAAGTGACATAGCTTAATCCCCGGTTGCTGTCCTTAATATGGGAAAAGAATAAGCTTTTGGCCCTGTTTTAGCCGTGAAGAATTACCCCACCAAATTGTGAAATATTCACAATTTTTGCCCCCTCAAGCTCAATAAATATACAAACGAACCGATAAATAGGCTGATAATACAGCGAGTTAGAGCGTATATGCCACAGCAAGTCAACAATGAAAGTGCCCAATTTGATTTTCGCCCACAGACTATTGAGCATTGGATCAATAACTTACCCCGTGGCAGTGTCGGAAAAACCTCTGAATTAATCTATAAAGCCCTGCTGCAGATTAATGAACAGGAAATGAAGGCCGCCGACCGGTTTCGGGTGCTTGAATCCTTACGTAACAGTGTGCATTACGCCACGATGAACCTGAGCAGTCATGTCAACGGCAGTAACTACCCATTACCCGAGAAAGTTGTCCTGATCGCCAGCGCCTGCCACTCAATCTACAGCAATATGACCCAGGGTTATTACAGTGTATTTCGTGAAATAAAAGATCAAAATATCTTATTTCTCGATAAGGGTATGTTGACCACGACGATTCATCGTTCAATTAAATATTTACAGCAATCGTTATTACTTGTTTATAAGACATTTTCAGCCTTTCATCATGACTACTGGGAGCAGCTGCATGAATTATATCAATACGCAGAGCAGAACAAGCTTGCAAAAAATTCTATAAGCGATGACCTTCTGGTTAATAAAAGAAAAAGCAGTATTGAGAATGAGTATATCCATGGATTACTGCTCTACCTGTCCGAACCTTATCACCTTCGCCCTGGCGAAGTGGACGAAGTTAATCAACATCTTGAACAATGGCATCACCTTGCCTGCTTGAAAAAAATCAATGATGCAGCAATTTTTTCTAAGGATAATCGATTAATCGTCGTAGAACTGGATCAGGATCAACCGCCGTCAATAATTAGTAAAAGTCCACTTATTAGTGATATTAAAAACTGTCGTATCGTCGACATCACTAACTTACTGGATAATTTAAATAAAGAATTGGTAAAACGAACCGAACAGAATAAATCCGCCAAGAGCAAAGCCGCTCCGGAATCTATTCGGCTAAATTTATTACGCCGACTTATCGAATCATGGGGACAGACTAAAAAACGTCGTTACCCGAGAAATAACCTCGCCGAGAAGGTTAATATTACGATTGGTTTACATCAAACTCATATGCAACTGCTTTATGAACAGCATATTAAACATCTCGATACAAATAAAAATGCTTATTCCGGCTTTTATACCAAACCGGAATTTGAATCGATAGAAGTCAGGGATGTAAATTCAAAAAATTCAGACGTATGGTCAACCGTTTATGCGTGGACGAATATCGATGTTACCAACATCGAAAAATCGTCACCTTCACAAAAACAGATCACTGACTTTCGAGTTAAACAGGAAAATTGGACTTTGCTTAATGAAAGCGCTGAAGGCTTTTGTGTCATGTCGATTGAAAAGCAAAGCAATAAAATTCAGGTCGGTGAAATCATTAGTCTACAGCGTAAGAACTCAACACAACGTGCAATCGGTCTGGTGCGTTGGATTAAAGCTTATGGCGACAGTGGTATCCAGATTGGCGGTATGATGGTGGCACCATCAGCCCTTTCTATCAGTGTTAGCCTCTCTGATAACGATAAACAGGATCAAATTGTTGATCGCTGTTTATTGCTGCCCTTAATGCAAATGCTTAATCGACCTGAATCGATATTGACTTTTTCACGCCAGTATAAAAATGGTGACATACTCGAACTGACGCAACCTAACAAAAAACCGACGTTAATAAAATTAAACAAACTCATTGCTGATAACGGGATTATTAGTCAATTTCTCTTTAGCCTACTTGAAAAAACAAGCTCCCAGCACCATGGTGATTCAGAAAATAGCAATGACCAATCCGGAAGTTTTGATGATATCTGGCAATCAATTTAACTTTGTAATTCGTTATTAACCAGCTTACAAGCCGTGTATGATGTGATTTAACTTTACTAAAGTAAGAATTACTATGCCCTGGTTACAACTTAAAGTTCAGACCGACCAAACACACGTTGAAGCAATATCCGATTGGTTGATGGATCAAGGCAGCCTGTCTGTTACTTTTCAAGATGCCGCTGATCAACCTTTATTCGAACCTCCTCCTGGTGAAACACCAATATGGTCGAATACCTTGATTACCGGACTCTTTGCCGCCCAGACCGGCATTGAAGACATCCGCTCTACTTTAACTGAACACTTTAACGATGCGATCACAGCAACTCGTTCAGAAATCTTAGAAGATAAGGACTGGATCCGTGAATGGATGACCCACTACCAGCCCATGCATTTTGGTCATTCGCTGTGGATTGTGCCTTCTCATCATTCCCCACCGCAAGCCGATGCCACCAATATTTTACTGGACCCGGGCCTGGCCTTTGGCACGGGTACTCACCCAACAACAGCAATGTGCTTAAGCTGGCTCGCAGAGCACCCACCTACGGGACAGCAGGTGATCGATTATGGCTGTGGATCGGGTATTTTAGCCATCGCGGCTGCAAAACTGGGCGCAAATCAGGTCCAGGCCATTGATAATGACCCTCAGGCACTGACCGCAACGACAGACAATGCGCTTAAAAATAAGGTTAATCGGCAAATCCAATGCGGTGGTATCGACCTGCCGATCCCTAAACAAGCCGACACCTTATTAGCTAATATCCTCGCAGGCCCCTTAATCGAGCTTGCCGAGCATTTTTCGAAAATTCTGAAGACAGGTGGTAATATAGTCTTATCCGGTATTTTGCAGGAACAGGCTGAACCGGTTATGCAGGCCTATCAGAGGTGGTTTTCGATTAAGCTAACGGCGCAAACAGAAGATTGGATCTTATTGTCCGGTAATCGAAATAATAAGATTTAAGTAGAGAAAGCAAAGAGCTCAATGTATACCCGTTGTCCCCATTGCCAAACGTGTTTTCGAATCGCTGAGGCACATTTAAAAGCCGCCAAAGGCATGGTGCGCTGTGGCAGCTGCAAAGAGGTCTTTGATGCGACCAGTCACATCTACGACAACATGCCCGATGCTGACCCCAACGAAATCAGCAGTAACCCGGTTATTCCTGAAGACGACCATGAACATATCGATTTAAGCTCTCCACCCGATCGCTCAAACGCCCCGGATCAAAGCCCATTTATGGAATCAATGATAGGCAAAGATGCTCGTTACAATAATCTGGATGATATGGGCACCATTGATATCCCCGGCGAGACCAATTTTACCGAGTCGTTTATCAAGTTTGTTGAAACAGAATATGATCCAGAGAAAAAGATCGCGGCTCATCCTATACCTGATCCCTTAATAGAGCAGCCTAGTGAGACACCCCCGGAAAATAAGCCGCCAATCAATCCTGGCCAAAGCCATGAACACACCAATCTAGCTGATGCCAATGACGCCTTAGCAACGAACGATACGCTGTCTGCCAACCCCTTTATTGCCGCCTTATCACAACAACAAACATACGATTCAGGCAGTAAAACGCCAGCCCTTCCAACGCAAAAAGCACCGGATTCTAGTTCAGCGCCGAAACTGAAATCAAAACCGGCACCAGAACCTGACGCTCAACCACCGAAACCGACTTCTGCATTTGAACTCGAACCCGAACCGACTCACGTGCCACCACCTGCAACACCCTTTTCGATTGAGGATGATTCGGACATTCCCCCTATGTTTGTGCAGAATGAAACCGAGCAAGTCGATGCCTTCGAAATAAAACCTGAACCACCTGAAAGAGAAAAAAGTGAAAGTGAATATGAAGATATTGAATCATTAGAAAATCCAACGACCAGTACAGAGTTTGACGGCATTGATGAACTGTACACAGCCGCCCAGGACCAGATGGACGAACCGGGCTCTGATCCGGACAAACTTAACCAGGATATAGAAGCCTTACTCAACGATGCCATGTCCCTGGATACGGTAAAACCCGCTGAGACAAAATCCGATCCGCTAAATTTAGCAAAAGACAGCAAAGACAAAATTTCGCTGGATGTTGACGAACCGGCTGACTCATTCCTGGGTGATATCAACTTTCTTGAGGACGCTCCGGAAGAACCCAATGAAGTACTGACCCAATTTGAGGAAGAATTACAGAATATCGAGTTTGGCAAGGCCGATGCCGCCTCATTTAGTCTCGATAATGATGATGCATTGGAGAACCTGAGCCAAATGGAAACGCCCAAAGTCGGTGCACCCGACTTCGGTGAAGAAAATACGGAAATAGAAGATATCGTCATTGGCAGCGCGGAACCCACTCCGGTACCGGCTCCTAGGCCATCAAAACAACGGAATCGAGATGACGATGAGTCCCCCCCGGATGACCTACCCCCAAACAACTTACCCTCAGCAGAACACGACCTGCCCAAGGCGTTACGCAGCTCTTTTGCTCACCTGGATCGCCCGGAACGTCCCATTGGACTGAGCCTCGCCATGGGCGCGGGAATCTTTATCCTGGTCTTCGCCTTAGTTGGTCAAATGGTGCTGTTTCGCAGCTACCAGCTGGCCAACCAGTTTCCGTCGCTCGCCCCGACCCTATCTTCCTTATGTGAAAGCATTCCTTGCCGATTTTCTGGGAACACAGATGTCTCTCAGATCGAATTGATCAATCGAAATGTCCGTAGCCATCCCAACCAGAAAAATGCCTTACTAATTAGCACCGCATTCAAAAATAAAGCGCATTTTGATCAACCCTATCCAACCATCGCGATCAAGCTCTCGGATCTCAGCGGCCATATCGTTGCCACCCGCTATTTTACCCCGGAAGAATATCTTGAAGGCTTATACAATAAATTCCTACTAATGGAGTCAGGTACTCCGGTTCACGTCACGCTGGCCGTATTGGATCCAGGCGATGACGCGATCAACTTTGAATTCAGTTTCTTATAAAATTACCTAATTAAGAAGTTTCTGCACTCAATCACAAAATGGGTAAATTTCGACCTTTATCCCTTTGAGATGAACAGGTATGATCGGCTCTCAATTTTGATGTAGTCCAGAAATTAAAGATGCAGATTGGCCCTTACACACTAAACAACAACCTCATTCTGGCGCCGATGGCCGGCGTGACGGATCGGCCTTTTCGTCAGTTATGTAAAAGTCTGGGTGCGGGAATGGCCATTTCCGAGATGGTCTCATCCAATTCCCTATTGTGGGGCAGCGAAAAAACCAAACGTCGTGCCAATCACGATGGTGAAATCGAGCCCAAGTCCGTGCAAATTGCTGGAGCCGACCCACAAATGATGGCCGAGGCGGCAAAACACAACGCCGATACTGGTGCCCAGATTATCGATATCAATATGGGCTGCCCGGCAAAAAAAGTCTGTAACGTGATGGCCGGCTCAGCCTTGTTGCAAAACGAAAAGCTGGTTGAAGACATTGTCAGTGCAGTTGTTAACGCCGTTGATATCCCGGTGACGCTGAAGATTCGCACCGGCTGGGACAAACAAAATCGTAACGCGGTCAGAATTGCTCAAATCGCCGAGCAGGCCGGTATCCAGGCCCTGGCCATGCACGGCCGGACCCGGGCTTGCCATTATCGTGGCGATGCTGAGTACGATACCATTGCCGAAGTCAAGCAAAATATTAGCATCCCTTTGATAGCAAATGGCGATATTACTACACCCGAAAAAGCAAAGTTTGTGTTAGAGTACACAGATGCTGACGCGCTCATGATAGGGCGTGCGGCACAGGGACGACCTTGGATCTTTCGAGAGATACAACATTACCTGGTCACGGGCGAACGTTTAGCTGAGCCCAAACCAAGTGAAGTTAGAGACATCCTACTTGGACATTTGAGCAATTTGTATGAATTTTACGGTGAGTTCACTGGTGTGCGCGTAGCCCGCAAACATATAAGTTGGTACAGCAAAGGCCAACGGCACGGAGCAGCATTTAGAGACGCGGTTAACAGAGTAGAAACGATAGAGCAACAATTAGAAATGACTAATAAATTTTTTAACAACCTAATAAACCCCAGGGAGGAGTTAGCAGCATGACCGATACGGTGTTGGCAGTGCCTCTGGAAGATCAAAGCCAGGAACAAGCAAACCGTCCCCAAAACACTTTGCGCGACAGCGTTAAAGATACGATGGACGCTTATTTAAAACAATTAGATGGGCATTCAACGGGACAACTATATCAGATGTTCTTACAGGAAGTGGAAACGCCATTACTGGAAACAGTAATGACTTATGTCCGTGGAAATCAAAGTAAGGCAGCTGAACTATTAGGAATCAATCGCGGTACCTTAAGAAAAAAACTAAAAATGTACGGCTTACATCAGTAAGTAATAACATCCAGTCTTGAAGCCTGGCCTGGCTAACTATCTTAGCCTACCAGGCTTCATGGCGTTTTGCCCCCTACAAATAGATCGGAAAAAACCGACTACAACCAACTACAAAGTCAGGATCAAACCATGAACCAGATCCAGCGCGCACTTATCAGTGTCTCTGATAAAACCGGTATTATCGAATTTGCCAAACAGCTCCATGAAGACTACTCGATAGAAATCCTGTCCACGGGTGGCACCGCAAAGTTATTGAGTGAAAATGGCATACCGGTCATTGAGGTATCCGATTACACCGGCTTTCCGGAAATGATGGATGGACGAGTAAAGACTTTACACCCCAAGATCCATGGCGGACTGTTGGCAAGACGCGGTAAAGATGATGCGGTGATGCAAAAACATGATATTCCACCAATCGACTTAGTAATTGTAAATTTATATCCTTTCCAACAAGCGGTCGCTGATCCGGACTGCGACCTGACGACCGCGATAGAAAATATCGATATTGGTGGTCCAACGATGTTACGTGCTGCCGCCAAAAACCATCGTGACGTCACCGTTGTCGTCAATGCAAGTGATTACTCCACCGTACTGGATTCGATGAAATCCAATAAGGGTGCGGTTGACGATGCCAGCCGCTACGACCTGGCAGTCAAGGTATTTGAACACACCGCCCAATATGATGGCGCCATCGCCAATTACTTTGGCGCAATGAGTCACGCCGGTGAAAAACAAGGTTTTTCACGTACTATTAATTTACAGTACAACAAGGTTCAGGCCATGCGTTATGGCGAAAACCCTCATCAACAGGCCGCATTCTATGCAGAAGCCGGCCAACAAGAAGCCTGTATCGCGACGGCAAAACAATTACAGGGTAAGGAACTCTCATACAATAATATTGGCGACACCGATGCGGCTCTGGAGTGCGTAAAACAATTTAGCGACCAGGCTTGTTGTGTCATTGTGAAACACGCGAATCCCTGTGGGGTCGCAACGGGTGATACTTTATTCGAGGCCTATGATCGAGCTTACCAGACCGATCCGGAATCCGCCTTTGGTGGCATCATTGCCTTCAACCAAAAGCTCGATGGCAAGACCGCCGAAGCGATTGTCGAACGACAATTTGTTGAGGTGATCATTGCCCCTAAGATTACCGACGCGGCCATAGAAGTGATCCGCGAAAAGAAAAATGTCCGTTTGCTTGAATGCGGGCAATGGCCAATTGAACCTGAAAACCGTCTGGACTTTAAACGTGTTAATGGCGGCTTGTTAGTACAAGGCGCCGATCTGGAACTTTATAATGAGTTAAAAGTCGTAACTGAGCGCCAACCTACTGAACAGGAGATGCAAGACCTGTTATTTAGTTGGAAAGTCAGTAAATTTGTTAAATCCAATGCGATCGTCTACGGCAAAAACAATATGACGATTGGTGTTGGCGCGGGTCAAATGAGTCGTGTTAACTCGGCACGCATTGCCGCGATTAAAGCTGAACATGCCAAGCTGGAGATTAAAGGTGCGGTGATGGCCTCAGATGCCTTCTTCCCATTTCGTGACGGCATCGACCAGGCTGCGCAGGCGGGTATTACTGCGGTGATTGAACCCGGTGGCTCAATGCGTGACGATGAGGTGATTGCCGCTGCTAACGAACACGGCATGGCGATGATCTTCACCAGTATGCGCCATTTCCGCCACTAGCCTTACAACCTGTCGCCTAAGCAAGTTTACGGGATAGATGGCGTAGTGATTTTGCGAATGACAAATTGATCAAATATGTCCCCATCCTCAGAAATATAACGAGAGCGTAAAGACTCACTATCGATATCTAAAAACACCGAACCCGCTTTTGCCGAGGCTATTGGTAAGGCTGGATGATCAAAGCGACCCTGATTACCCTCACCAGAAGAACCTAAAACCATGTACATCGTCCCCCCTTCTCGATATGATTTTTGGTAGACATATTGGCGATTAATTTGCTTACCTGCATCTTTAATCATGGCGTCTCGATCAAATGAAACTGACAGGCCGTAATGATTTTGAATTAAATGCGAACGTTCATAAACATGACTATGTCCGGCAATAACCAGATCAACACCCGCTTTTTCTAAGACGGGTAAAACATTTTTCCTTACCCGATTCATGCGATTCTTACGAAACTTTTTCCTATCAGAGTCATAAGTACCACGGGTATAAGGCGGATGATGAAACACTACAATGTTCCAATGTTGCTGCGACTGAGCAAGATCTTTTGCCACCCAACTTAACATCTCGCTTCCTGCTGATAGATCAGCATCATGTGAATCAAGTATGACAATATGACTCTGTGCATAATCAAATGAAAAGTAACTATGAGTATTTGAGGCCAAGCCCCCAAATTCACCCTTTTCCGGCCGATCAAATAACTTATAAAAGGTCCATCTTCGTGCATCGTGGTTACCAAACGCAGGCCAGACCGCAACGTTCTTAAAAATACCCTGATATGGCATCAAAAACCCATTTACATATTCTGCATAGGTGCCATTCGGATAAGCTTGATCCCCTGTCGTTAAAATCAAATCCATGGCCGTTTTGTTTTTGCGTGGATGCTGTTGCAGCCATTTTAACGCGGCATCGCGTACCGGTATTTTCTTCGCTGACTTGCCAGGGTCACCAAGCAACCAAATGCGTGTATTAGTTGATTGTCCAGGCTCTGGTGCGGTGATAAACCACTCAGCATTGGGCGATCGCCACTGACCGCGATGCTGTATTCGATAGTAATAACGCGTTTCAGGTTCAAGATTAGACAAGCTAATCCGGTGGTTTGTGGTAGCATTGCTTTCAGTAACTCGATTGGTTAATTCAGCGGGCGATAATCCGAAGTAGACGCTATCTTTTGTCGCCTCTTCCGATCCCCAGCGCAAAGTCATTTGACGTGCCCCCCCCAGTTGCAGGTAAACCGGGTGAAATCCGTTGACGCGACTAACAACGTAAACATGAGCAAACCAAATAATTGCCAGCAAACCAAGCAGAAGCGCAAATACCGCCAGCGATTTTCTAATTTTTGATATTATATTAGCGATGATCGTACCCTCAATAATACGGAGTATGTATAATCTTACCTTTATTATATAGTATGTACGAGCTTAACAAATAATCAGAGCTTGATTATGATAACCCAAAGTAATTTAAGTAAATTTAATTGTCTTTGAATAGCCTTCAAATAAACTTATTCAAAACATCTAACTAATAGACCTGTAATAGTGAAACTCGAAACCATCACAAATTCGATTCCTCGTTTATTCAAATTTTTGTTAGCGGTTACATTACTAACCCTGATCATTCTCTTTGTTATGCGCTTCGTATTCTGGTTCATGTTTAATAACTCTGCGGATCCGGTACCCAGCAATGACCTGTGGTATGCCTTTTACCTGGGGACTAAATTCGATCTCCGACTGGCCTTGTATGTTTTATTACCGCTTTTTCTGTTGGGCTGGATTAAATGGTTTAGCCCTTTTACCAATAAATACACCCACCGTTTCTGGTTGGTTTATTTAGTATTAGCCGCCAGTGGCGTGTTAATGGTTTATCTACTCGATTTTGGTCATTATGCATATTTACATAAACGTGTTGATGCCACCGTATTACGATTTTTATCGAATTTCTCCACCTCTACCGAGATGGTTTGGCAATCCTACCCGGTTATTCCGTGGATTATCGCTATCATCATTTTGATTAGTCTGGATGCCTATGTGATCAACCGGCTAATTCATTATTATCGTTCGCAACCGGCCGTAACAATAAAAAAACGCCATAAACTATGGGTTGCGCCTCTTAGCTTTTTTGTGTTTATTTTCGCTATATTCGGTAAGTTTTCCTACTACCCATTGCGCTGGAGTGACGCCTTCTTCAGTCCGCATGCCTATGCCTCATCCGTTGCCTCAAACCCGGTTTTATATTTTTTTAATACACTCAAAAACAAAGAAATTACCTACGACATTGCCAAAACACGCGATTATTACCCGTTAATAAGTCAGTATCTGGGCGTAACCCATCCCGATCAAGCTAATCTAAACTACACTCGACAATACCCGGCTCAAGCGAAGCTTGAGACACCACCTAACATTGTGATGGTGTTTCTGGAATCGTTTGCTGCCTACAAAACGGGGGCTTTTGGCAATAAGCTCAACCCAACGCCCTATTTTGATGAGATTGAGAAAAATAGCCTGTCATTTAGCAACTTTTTTACACCGCATACGGGTACCGCCCGTTCTGTTTTTGCCGCGATCACCGGCCTGCCTGATATCGAAGTCAATAAAACCTCTTCGCGTAATCCATTAGTCGTTGATCAAAAGACGATAATTAATAGTTTTAAAGGTTATGAAAAATTTTACTTTATCGGTGGCAGTGCAAACTGGGGTAATGTCCGCGGAGTACTACAACATAATATTCAGGATTTGAAATTATACGAGGAAGGTAACTACACCTTACCGCGGATGGATGTCTGGGGTATTGATGACGCCAGTTTATTTATTGAATCCAATTGGATATTAAAAAAACAAACGAAACCCTTTTTTGCAATTATCCAGACTGCAGGTAACCATCGGCCTTATCACATCCCGGAAGAAAGTTATGGCTTTGAACCGCGCAACGTCGATAAAAAAGCGCTAAACAAAAATGGTTTTATTGGTCTCGATGAGTTTAATGCTTTTTATTTTATGGATCACAGCATTGGCCACTTCATCAAACAAGCAAAAAAAGAGGCTTACTTTGATAATACGATATTCGTTTTTTACGGTGATCATGGTATTTCAGGTTATCCAGGTG
>CAMYMO010000264.1 GCA_947259425.1 uncultured Ectothiorhodospiraceae bacterium
AGTGTTTCGTCTCCAATGATGGTGAATTATTTGATTACTTCACTGCACATATGGGTGGTATAGAAACACAGAAGCGGCCAATGGAGTTTGAAGAGCAGCAATTAGCAAACGGAGGCAGGACATACACTCTGAAAACCGAACTGCCTTCCGGAGAAACGTTTGAAGTCTATCTCGAATCCGGGGGTAAACCTGCGGGTGTCAGACGCGAAATGGTGCCCTATGACAATCATTCCTTGGATAAGGGCCTTATCGTAGGTGCAATAAAAGGGAAAGGCTGGCTCTGCAGCCAGGATAAGAGTTGGATAAAAATAAACGGAACCAGGCATGGTTTCGGTAAAGCGGTCAAGCTGTTGCCGCTGATTGTCATAGGTGAGCTCGATGTGGTTTTTGGTGGAGTTATGAATTATGACCGCCGTGCAAAGCGATCGGATGATACCTTTTTTATTGATAATCCGGCTAATAGCTCAAAAATCGAATACAAGATCATTAAAGACAACGAAGAAACAGAATACCTCAATACAGGTCCTTTGCATGAATCCAGGATCAAGGCTAGATCGGTAGGCAAGGCCGAGGAGATCTATGAGATACAAAATCTATTTGCTGGCAAAGAGACGTTGTCCATCAAATTCAATCCGAGCCTCCCAGATCTGCGTTACCCTTTCAAAGAGTCGTATGTCGGACGATTTTCTCTTTCGGCCGGTTTTATCAAAGGATTAGTCATCGGCACCGTACAGGCGAAACACCAGGGACAATTTATTGTATTCGATTTTCTGCCGGAAAAACCAGGGGTCGCTAAACAAAGAACCATGCAGATGAGTATATATTTTACAGGTAATGAGGAATATCAAATTCGGAGTCAAATCTTTCCATCTTGATTATGATGATTGTCGTTTGCTGAAATAAATTATAGCAGTGGCAATTAGAAACGGGACTAACACATCGCTCAACAAGGTCGCAGCGCAAAAACGCGCAGCAGCTGTTAGCTCAAACGTTGACATCGGAGGTACGCATGAAGATCAGCCACTTTCTGTACAATTCATTCCTGATAGAAAATGGTAAGAACAAAATTGCCATTGACCCGGGGCAATATTTCTCGATTTTTAATTTTAGTAGCCTGATTCCAAAAACAGAATGGAAAAGTATTACGCATCTTTTGATAACCCATGGTGACCCTGACCATCATTGGCAATCTGATCGGGTAGCGGAAGCTAGCAATGCGCCAGTTGTATGTGGGAAAGATTTAGCTAAAGTCGAAGATGGCAAAACATTACTAGTTGATCCCCGCGGTAGAGAAATGACGTCCTGGGTCCCGTTTAAAAATGTACATCTGTTAGATTTTGGTGATTCAGTCACTTTAGGTGATGTAGAAATTGAAGCGGTCAAGTCCGTACATGGTCCTATCAGTGTGCCAATCTTGTGGTTTAAGATAAAAAAATACCCCGGGCCAGGAAAACGAACTGGCCTTGGTTCGGTAGGTTTCAAAATCAGATTAGATGGTAAAACTATTGTAAATCTGGGTGATTCGATTTTACTAGATGAATGGACAGGATTGAAACCGGATGTACTGATGCTTCCTATTGGTGGACTAGGTGATAATACGTGGACAATGGATGTAACCGATGCACTAGAAGCTGTGAAACATATAGCACCAAAAATGGTTATTCCGTGTCATTATAACATTCCATTTTTATGGATAAAAAATATCGCACCAGCAGACGATCAATTTTTCAAGCGTGAAGTGGAGAAGCTAGGTATCGAATGCAACATCATGCAGTCTGGTGATGAGATTGAATTATAATGTCTAACAATTATTCAAGTTCGTCCGAAAGACAAACCCGAAGCAGCCCTGCGGGTATGTGTGTAAACTGGACTATAATTGATTGTTAACGAGACGCCATGGAAATCGACCTCTTCAAGCTGTTGGAACAAAATCTCGTTTTACTGACCTTCGTCGTCATCGGCCTTGGTTTCCTGGTTGGTCGGATCCATTTCGGTAGCATCAGGGTCGGTTCGACCACTGGCGTGCTCGTTGTCGGTTTGGTATTAGGTCATTTTGGTTTTCAGAGCGAGCCCATGGTTGGGGTGTTTGGCTTCACACTTTTCATGTTCTCTGTGGGTCTGCAAGCGGGGCCGAGCTTCTTCAGTGTTTTTCTTGCCGATGGATTTAAGTACGTGGTTGTGTCATTAGTTGTTGCGGCAACCGCCTTCGCGGTCGCGACTGCATTGTCGAAGCTGGTTGGCCTTGATGCCGGTCTTCAAGCGGGGCTATTGGCTGGGGCTCTGACCAGTACGCCTACCCTTGCCGGTGCCGAGGACGCCATTAACAGTGGCATGGCTTCATTGCCGGAAGGCATCACGGTGGCCGACGCTAAGCAGAACCTGAGCGTGGGTTATGCGCTTACCTACATCTTCGGTACAGTGGGTGTCATGCTCGCCGTTCGTTTTATGCCGGGCCTGCTCAAAATCGATTTACCTGGCGATGCGAGCAAGCTCGCAAGTCAACGGGGCCTATCGAAGCGTCGCCGACCCGGACGCGATGACCTGC
>CAMYMO010000265.1 GCA_947259425.1 uncultured Ectothiorhodospiraceae bacterium
GGCAAAGGCAGTGAGTGACAAGAGCAACACAATAAGATGAACAGGTATGAAAGCGATGAAAATCTTTTTCATGATCACCCCCTGGCCAGTGGACCTGACCCGTTATGTTATCCGTTTCACAGCAGACACAGTATATTTTAGACTGGAAAACCCGAGTCAGATCCTAGTTTCTTCTAATATTAGCGAAAACTGTAATCTGACCCCGGTTTTTGCAGAAACCAGGAGTAACGTTTATGTTAGCGAATTACAATCGTATTGTTAACGTTTCGATGCCAACCTGCATTGTCTGCCGTCTACTTGCAACTATCTTGATACCACGGTTCCTGCATTTTTCAATCGTTGGACCGGCGCAGTGTGGCAAGCATGCCCAGGTCCAGGGAGCCATTCAACGGTCGAAGGAGCTCGGAGACGGTGAGGCCGAGGGCGTGGGCGAGTTTTTTGCTGTGAACGAAGTGAGGAAATGCCCTTGGGGTGCGATGTTGTCGATAGAGACATTCGATTTGCCTTGCTTGCCGGCCACGATGGGCCAATGCCGCGGGCGCAAGGAAGCGCAGGAGCGGTGCGATCTGGCTGATGTAGGTCCGGTGAATGACGTGCATGGACGCACTAATGTCGCGGGAGCCAGGAAGGCGGGAGCGACTCCCGGCTTCGAAGCCGAGGGTCTCTAGTGACCAGCGGCGGTGAAAGCGTAAGAGCCGCAGGTTTTGGGCCAGGATCTGTCGGGCCTCGCCGGCCATGACTAGCCCGCGGCCTGGGTGGGCGTGGGTAAGGCCCCACTCGCCTCCAGCTCTTCCCGGAGAATCAGTAGCCTGTCGTCGGCCTGGATCCCGAGCCTGACCTGCTGGCGATGAGTAGAGTCCATCGAGAATTGGCTAAATAGTCGAGTAGAGGCGCCGGTCACCCGACGCCCCCCTCACAGATCCGGACGTGCGGCTTTCCCGCATCCGGCTCCTCCGCTGGGTAACTTGAAGTCGCTATCGGTTGCGCCATACGTGTACTATCCTGGGTTGGGGCAGAGAAAAGACTTCCAAAAGCACCTGAAAGCGCTCCCACGTCAGACGTGTGCGTTGACTTCGCCGACGCAGCGCCTTGCGCCACGATTTGATGACTTCGCGACGAAAGCGATCAAGCCAGCGGAAGTTGCCCGTGATACCGTAATAACCGTAATGGCCTTGCAGTACCGCTGACAGCCACCTTCGCTGATCTCGCAACCTCCAGTGCATTCGACGCCTCATCTGTTTACGCAGTGCCTTGAGCTTGCGGATCATACGCTTGCCTTGGGTCTTGCGTTGAACAATGAAGCGCCCCTCTCGGGTCTTGCCACAGTAGTGTGTGAAACCCAGAAAGTCGAAAGTCTCGGGACGTGCACGCCCCCGTTCGCGCCGATTTGACTCGGCAAAACGCCCGAATTCGATTAGCCTCGTTTTGCCTTCGTGTAACCGAAGGGCGAACTTGGCCAATCGCGCTTGCAGGGCGTTGCTCAGCCGCTGTGCATCGCCACGCCGCTCAAAGGTCAGCAGGTAGTCATCGGCATACCGAATCAGACGCATGCGCCCCTGTGCATGCCGGCCTGACCACTGCGCCACCCACAAGTCGAGCGTGTAGTGCAGATACACGTTGGCCAATAACGGGCTGATACCCGCCCCTTGAGGCACTCCCTCTACACTATCGGCGTACACGCCGTTCTCCAGTACCCCGGCCCTGAGCCATTGGCCTATCAGCCGCAAAACTCTGGGGTCGGCGATCCGGTGCGCGATCATCCGCAGCAGCCAGTCGTGGTCAACGCTGTCGAAGAAGCTGCGTATGTCGGCTTCGAACACCCAGTTCACCCGCTCCGTCATCACGGCTTCGTGCACCGCGCGCAGCGCTTGATGCGCGCTTCGCCCGGGTCGAAAACCGTAGGAGCAGTCGAGAAAGTCGGCCTCGTAGACTGCGCTCAGTACCTCGGCTATTGCCCCTTGAACAATCTTGTCTTCCAGGGCCAGTATGCCGAGCGGACGCTGCCCACCATCGCCCTTGGCAATGTAGGTCCGGCGTACCGGCAGCGGACGGTATCGTCCACTCTGGACTCGCTCTCGCAGTGCCTCGAGATTCCCCTCAAGGTCCTGCTCGTAGCTCGCCACTGTCTTGCCATCGACCCCCGGCGCCGCTTTCCTGCGCAAACGCCTGTACGCCCTCAATAGCGCCTCGGCATTCACGTGGTGAAGCAGTGACGTGAACCGGGTTTGGCGCGACCTTCTGGCCGCTTCATTCACCCGGACAAGATTGGCTGGCAGGTTTACCCGGCCCTGTGTCCGGCCCTGCGCCGCTCTCCCCGAGATCCCCAACGGTTGGGGCCTTCCCTCCGATCGACTCGTTTCCTTCGCCGTCCTCAACAGTACTACACCCCAATCCGCCACCCTGCTGCTACAGGTCGCATCCTCCGGTTGCCCCTCGCAACACGACCCCTCCGGTGACCCACCGGAGCCGAACAGTAGGGCTTCTCAGGTTCCCATGCTCTCTTTGTGCACATGATATGGTCTCTGACCCCGGCGGCCCGATGTTCACTCGCCTTTAATGCAAACACCGGTGTTGCCTTCGGCAATATTGGCTGCCTCGGCTTCCGCAACGACCCTGATTTCGTGGCCCAATACATACCCTATGCACTCGCTGTCTACGCTTAGCCCGTTCCGTTACCAGTTCGAACCCAAGACTCGCTACAAGGCGTTTGGCTAGAACTTACCTCGATGGAACTCCCACCCATTAGAGAACATGAGCTTTCCTGACGCACCAAGAATGCAAGCCTGACCCCCTTGCGGGCCCGCGGGCCGCGTGGCTCCCTGGTGATGTACAAATCAAATGTTGACTGGCAGGTACAAGGGCTTCTATTCTTCCTATACCTTTCCATAATTATGGCTATATTCTATAAGAAATTTCCATTTTCTCTATCAATACATAAATCTAAAGCTCTCTATGTCAGATAATCTACTGAAATTTTTTGCTGATCTGGATCGAGACCTACTTCTGGCAAGTGAGCCGAAGTCGGAATTAAGTTGCCGTGTGAATATAGAACCCAATATTAGAACAGGCGACAAGAGTGAAATAGTAACTACAGCCAACATCTGTCTGCTCTTTGACTGTAGTTACTCCATGAGAGGTAATAACTTTAAAACTGCAATATCAACCGCAAAAATGATCGTGGATATATTGCACGAGCGACATTGGATATCTCTGTTAGCTTTTCAGTCACATAGCTATACTGTTTTTGAAAATAAAGTGCCATCTGATGAGAATAAGCAGCCCCTCAAAAACCTGATTGACAAACTCACCAATCATCTTGGTGGCACAACGAACATGGCTGCTGGGATAGAGAATGCAATGAATGTTCTTTCAAGGAGTCAAGCTGATTCTGATTTGATAATAATACTTTCAGACGGAGAAGCAGACTACATTGAAAAAGCACAAAGGGCTGCAGAGGAAGCCAGCAAAAAGGGGATTCAAATTTTTGCTGTCGGTATTGGCGGATCCTACAATGCCGCTCACCTCCTTCGCCTAGTCACACCTTCTAACGGTGCAGTATTTGGTGACAGCAAAGGAGATAACATAAGCCAGATTTTCTCCGATATTATCAATCGCATTGACCGAATATATGTTTCCAAAGCAATTCTTGACTTCACTTTTGATGAACGCGTTCAACTTAAACGGGCATTCAGAACCAGCCCAGAACGTGCAGTATATGATTCCTTAACACTTGATAGCGATCATAAACTGGAACTACGAGTAGGCAACATAGAAAACAATAAAATTTATGAATTTTTGCTTCAAATCGAAGTTGGACAACATGATGTCGGTACTCTTGAACTAATTAAGGTCAGGCTTCAATACGATGTTAATCGCTCCGGTATGACCACGCAGCAAGTCGAGGAAATTATACTTACTGTTAACTATTCAGAAGCCAAGTCGCCAGAACCTATTACAAACAAAGACATTAGTCGCTCTATAAAAAAAGCGACAATGTTGCAGTTATGCAACGATCTGGTGCAAGCATTTTCTAATTCCGACAATGCTCTCGCCCTTCAAGTTATTGACAAGCTAAAACAGAAGTGTAAGGAGGAGAATAACACCGCATTACAGAAACAGTTAGACAGCATAAACGACTTTTTATTGGGGTGCACAGGAGCATCACCTGAGATTGAAGTTTTACCTGAGCTTGAAGCTCCGCCTGAGATTGAAGTCCATCCTGAACCTGGAGTTCCACCTAAGGTTGACATTTTACCTGATGCTGATCTTTACGATTTCATCCTTGTTGACCCAGGCTCGGAAACAATTCGTTTGCTTCGTGAAATTAGGAACGCCACCAACATGGGGATACCGGAAATTGCAGATATCGTAAAATCAAGAAACTGCCTGGTTACTGTCTTTAAAAATAAGGCTGATGCACAAACGCTTGAACAGCGAGTGACAAAGATCGGCGCTAAGGTAAAAGTACAGGTCAGTGCTGGAAATGAAAAAGGCGAGTAGATTCACCGACTTTGACAGTTACGGTGATTAACATCAGTTTAAACCGAGTACAGCGTTACTTTAGACGAGTTAATGCAGCGTCAATAGAATTGATCAATTTATCTATTTGCTCTTCCGTATGGCTAACAGAAAGGTTTATTTTTAGCAAACAGGCGCCCTCAGGCGTATTTGGATAACAAAAGGCACTCACTAAAATATTATCCTCAAATAAGTATTCGACCATTTTTTGTGCATTTAAAGTACTGCCTACATTAATACTTGCAGCGGGATAGTCATTTCTTACTATTGCCCAACCTTTATCAAGCATCTTGCTTTTAATATATTGTGCATTTGAATAAAGCCGTTCTAAAACTGCCTTTTCTGTTCCTAATTCAGACTGCTTTGCTTCTAATATTTCAATAACTTTCAAAACGACAGCAGTATTTATTGGCGATATTGGTTCAGATAGGATATATGACCTGGAAGTCTGCCTTATCCAATTAACAAGATCGCTATCGCCACAAACAAAACCACCACTCACATGACCTAAAGCATACGCAAAATTACCTGTGATCAACTCAGGCTTGTTTGCTATTTGTGAATGACTATGTGTTCCCTTGCCATTCTCCCCAAGAATGCCGACACCAAAGCTATCATCTATTATTGTTATTGCATCATAATCTTCTTTCAGTTTATGTATACGTTCAAGATCTGCACAACTTCCATCAATATTGAAAACACCATCAGTAACCACGATTCTAAATCGTGAATTCTTAGAACATTTTAGATGATATTCTAAATCATTATAGTCTTTGTGCTTATAAGTAATAACATCAGCACTTGATATGCGTGCCCCATCGAATAATCCTGGATTACTCATTTCATCGATAAATATCGTATCATATTGATTTGTTAATGGCTCGAAGAGTCCTATGTTTGTCAAATAATTAGATGGGAAAACAATACAATCATCCATCTCTAAAAATCTAGCGAGCTCCTTTTCGAGTGTCTTGACCATAGACAGTGTGCCAATGGTATTACGAGATGAAGTACTTCCGGTACCATAGCTGGAAAGCGATGCTTTCGCTGCCTCCCGAATTTTGTCATTTGAACCCCATCCCAAAATATCGTTTCCGATAAAACTAAGAACATTTTTTTTATCTCTAAATTGTACTTTCATGTCCTCAGTTTGCACTACGGCCGTCTCAGGCCGAAGTAAACCAGCAGCGTCCAGGTTCTGCATTTCTCTAGCGAATATCTTTTTACTTTTTATCGACATAGCCTGTCCTGCTATCCTAATTTTTTTTTGAAGTCCCAATAAACCATAAAGATGCGCTTATGCAATACTGCCATGACAAACTATGGGTATTAGTATACCCAAGGCAAAATTTGTCCAACTCCCTCGCAAGACATTCATAATCCTTGTCATCACAATCAGATTCTTTTTTCAGGAAAAACTCTGTTACAATCCTTGAATATTTTTGTTGCAACCTGCTTGTCATTGCCGTACGGAAGTCGTAGTTAGTATTTCTCAACATACGGTAGCGCTCTGTTCTATTTACAAATGTTTTCTCGCTTATTTTATTAACGACTATGATATCTGAATAAAGCTCACAGTTTCCCTTTAATTTGGCATTACGAGTCTCTTTACAATTATTTCTAGCATAACTTAGTAAGCATTCTACTTTTAAATCAGACAAACTGGATCGACAGTTATTATTTTCGATAACGTTTATATAGCTATATGTGTTGTATATTGTATTTAACGGTGTTTCACGAAATGCCTGTAGCACTTTTGAAATATAAGCAATCCTGTTTTCCTGAAGATAAGGCTTATTTGCATAGCAGTTACTACTAAACGATAAGCCTAGCACGATAATAAATACATTTACGTATATGACAAACGTTCTCATAGTCGGCCACGACTTTTACTGTATTCACGACGAAAACTTTTTACGTAGTTTTTTAAATGAACATGATATGGGTAGACCTCAAGTAAATCATCTCTCTCAAAAATCCATTTATTGCCGAGAAAAATATCCACATTTTTGAGCTTTTCTAGTCTGGTGAACAAATATGATGGCGCCTCTAGTGAATTTTGATCGCTTGCTACACCGCTAATCCCTAAGCCGATATTAATATCAGATCGACTCGTCAGCCTAGAATAATGGAACCGTTTTTCCATAAGCTTCGAAAACTCTTTATACATTGCTATTTCAGCACCTGCTTCACTTTTTGTCTTAGGAAAGAATCTAGTCCTTACTACAAAATTAGTATCATTTAACTTGACTTTACTCTGTTTATGACCAGCATTCTTTGTTTGCATAAAGCACTGAAAACTAACAAGTTCGCTCTTATTTCTAATTTGATTTTTACCTTTTGCGATTTTGCCTTTAACTATTTTACTTTTTTTTACCTTTTTGTTTTCTGCTACACTAGCCCTGCCTTCGATTTTATTTATTTTCTCCTCAAGGCTTAATATCGAAATAGCAATATCATGCCTTTTTAACACCTGCTCGACTTCGGACAAAACATTTGCCTCCTGCAATACTTCCTTTGGGTTCTTTTTTAATCTTTCACAAGTATCGATATTGGAAGCCCAGTGAACCTGATATTCCTTACAGAAAGCTACTGCATGTCTATGCTTTGGATTAAAAAGTATCTGACCATATACATGCTCCATAATCTTGCTATGTTTACGCCTATCATCTTCTTCTAATCTTACTGTATTAGTCTGATTTTGAAATTGTTCGATGCAGTAACTTGGCTTAAAGATGTTTCTGTATTGCTTAACCAACTTATTTTCTGGATGAGGTAAATTTGTCCAAATATGATGAGACGCCCTGGGTGCGGCACTCATAGCATACCTTTGATAGTCTCTAAGTATCTCGAGCTCCTTTAATTGTAATTTAAATTTTTCTTCAATTTTTTTTGCTCTATTGTTTTCGAAAAACTTCGCTGTATTATCTATAAAACTAAGTAACAATCTAGACTTGTAATGAAAATAAGGCTCGTCTTTTCTTCTTTTATGACATACTTCCAACTCCTCTGGATCTAGTTTTTTTGGCTCACAAACGCCAAGATCTTTTGCATAGCCAAGTTTGAAAGCCCTGACTATCAACTCGCAACCTTCTTTTGGCGGTGCATTTATAATATCTTCTTCATCTTCGCAATAATCAGACTTTGTTTGTAAAATTTCAGTTGGATATTTTCTTAGTTTATCAAAGCCTGCATTTCCTAATGTTATAAGCGATAAATTTAAAAAAATACCAATACATAAGACCCGCCTAATCACTGAAGGCAGCTCAAAAACATTTTCTTTTAACTTTATTTTGCCGCTAACACCAAAGGACAATCCCTTATGATCAAATATCCTATTTACGCCTCTAGGCATAATATTTGATTTGGTAAAATGTAAGACATAAACACTTTTATCGCCTAGTTTCCAAAAATTATAAAAACCAACCCCCAGAATAATTGAAAACATACCGATGAAAAATGACAAATCATGGTTAATACCTTTAAGGTAATTCCATTTTAATACGTCATACTCAAAAGCAATTACTGTACAAATAAAGAATGCAAGCGTCAAACCTATACTATTTGTACCAAGGTGAAGGCGAATGAAATTATACTTAGACTCATTATCGCTAGAGTCATGCGCATCAATGCTACTCTCTAATCTGGCGCGAAATCTTCTCATTCTGCCTCAAATTTATTAATAGTTGTATCTTCTATAGTGATTCTTCTATTTTTTGATTTAGTATTCCTTAATGCTTGTCTCTGGGCTCTAGATATCCTACCTTTAAATTTTGGGACTTCTAGTTGAGGTGAATTATCTGCATGTGTACAGATAACGGCATGCTCAGTAAGTTCTTTATTGTATTTTTTTACCTCATTATAGGCAGAATAAGCCCTTCTAAATCCCAATTGATAATTGTCATCTTTTTCCCCATCACCATCTGTGTGGCCATGAAAAATCAACATTCTCTTTGTTAATCCACTATTTTGAAAATTTAATACCTGCCCTGACTCATCATAAAATATATTCCTAAATACAGTTTTTCCTTCGTTTGAAAGATTATGCTTGCCCGCCTTAAACAGCACGTCACCTGGCAGGTTGATCATTCTTCTACTTACATCCCCGACCGTTTCACTAACACCAATATCTTTACCCTGGTTAAGAGACCAGAGAATAACGAAAAACACCATAATGATGGTCATTAAATCTATATAGATAACCTGCCAGGACTGACTGGCAGATGTCTTTCGTTTAGAAGTGTCTGCATACCTTTTCATTATCGAACCTCAATAGTATTTTTGTTTTCAACAATGACCTGCAAAGCACTGCAAAACGTATCGTAATCATAATCTAAATCAACCATTCTTCGCTCAAATCGCACACCGATGATTCTATATATTGATGAGAAAATCGCGCCGTATAATGTTGTCTTAAGTGCTAGCGCAAGTTGAGGTGAAAGAGACTCAACCGTTACATCCGCTCCCAGGCTATCGAACATTGCAATTAAACCGATAATTGTTCCTATTAAACCGAAAAGAGGCATCGAGCCTGATACAAAATCATAATTAGCATTTGATGATTCGTACAACTCATGGCATTCTACGTAGTAGGAGTGAGCGACGAACTCTGCGTAATCAAAGGTTTTCCCAACGGAAGCAAGCTCCTGGATATCTCTGCTCAACGAATTATCCGGCAACACTATTGGAATATCGCTGTCTACCGGACCAACGGTGATACTTCCATCTCGCCCCCTTTTTATATTCAGAATATTCCTTAAGGCCACCAAGGTTTCCTGCATCGAAGAGGCTTTGGCGTTTAGATGCTTAGAAGAGATAAATATTATAAACGTTGAAAAAAACAATATCACAAATTCCAATCCAGTCACGTAAATTAGCAACCCTATGGAGATAGTAAACATCGAAATGAAATAGTTTTCTGTGATAAAGAAGACTGATGCAATAAGTATCATTACTGCAAAGCCAATAAGACCTACAAAGCCTGCTCCAGCGGCAGACTGCTTGATAGCTTTGGTGCTTTTATTAAAAAACGGGAAAAAACCACCCTTCCGTCTCGGCTTTGGCTTTGATGTAGGCTTTTTAATCTCCACATCATCATCAATGACATCTTTACTTTCGTTGTCTGTGATCTTGCCTTCCTTTCCTTCTCTTTTGCCTTCTTTATGGCCTCAGCGATCTCTTTTTTTTCATTCTCTATGATCTGTATATACTTTGGATGATAATCATATGCATCAATGACTACGATCGATGCCATATAAGCAATGCCGAGCGCAAAGGACAATTTAAATATCTTCTTTGCTCTAGTGTTTATACCTTGTTGCAATTGAAACGAGCCCTGACAAAATCTTGAAAGCCAGACTATTCTCTCAAGCTCATCTGTCCTGATTAGCCGGGGCTTTCTTTCATCGGCCGCTTTCTTCGCACTAATTAATATTTCATCCTGGCTTCTTAGCATTTCGCTGGGTATACCTTTGATTGTTAAATAGGACGAAATATTCGTCGCTTGATAATGCAGATACTGCATCAAATGATTTAGGCCAAAATTAATCACAACAAAGGTATCTGCGACGACCGCAAAGTATTTCGAGAATAAAAAATTATATGACAGACCTTTAGCTGCTTTTTTATGGCGAAAATAATAAAATATTGTGGTAAAGACATGTTCATGACGTAACAATTTACCAAACTTATGTAGAATCGCACCAAAAAGAAAATCTTTATCTTTCTCGCTTGAATCATCTACTTCCGCGTCAGGGTCATAGTGAAAATTGTCGCCAGTATTTTCTTTCAGCATGGCTTCTACTATTTGTATATCAATACCATTATCAGACATGAGGCTTGGAAGATCATCGTCTGAACCAAGTCTCGGTATAACTACTCCTTGCATGACATCTGCTGGCCGCTCATCGAGTTTATTTCGATTTGACTCCAAATCACGCTGAAAGTACTTTTGAACGCTCTTTAAAATACCTATCCTTTTTCTATCGTATCTTGATTTAAATAATCGCTTTTTTTTGTATCCTGCTGATAAATTTGCAACGATTTTAAATACACTATTTTGCCTTAGTGACTTATCAAAAATTCTTCGGGTATACTCTTTTGTTTTCTCAGGATTAAAATCATCGATATCTCCAAGTGCAAATTTTATTAAATCTTTTTCTATTGCTATTCTTGGTCTACTAAAACCACCTCCATAACAGAGTACGCCTTTGTTTTGCCCTGCAAGAAAGACCACATCATCTACCAATTTTTTGTTTAGTATTACTCCATTTCTTTTTAGATGAGCGATGAAATATTTTCGAATCTTTAAATTCCACACATTCTTGTAATCCAGATCACCACTAGACAGCTTTACGTCTAGACTCATTGAAAAAACATCTAGCATTAATGCGGTCCAGTAGACTATAAATAAGCCAGCAAACGGGAATAGTAGTAATGCCATCAACTCCTGATCAATTGAGTAAAATTTTCCTATGTAAAAAACGCCGTAAAAGAAGCCTACATAAAAAGTTGAAATTAGTAGTACTTTGATTAATATTGTAATAAACAATGACTGAAACAATGGGAAGAGAATATTAGATTTAACTCGTTCAATACCCTGCAGATGCGGAATAATTATTTTGATATTTATGATCAAAAAATAACCCCAAACAACTCCTCCCAGCCCAGTTAAGATCCAGTGGTAACCGTCGAATATACTTAAAACGTTTATAATATTCTTACTATCACCGCTTTCTAATATATATAGATAGCCAATGATCGATAGACTTAACATTAGAAACGGGTAAAACCGGCAAACAATTAGCTTTGCTCGTTCAGGATGCCGTCGTGGTTTACCAATGAGTGATAATAGATATGGTAGGCAGGCAAATATTGCCATAGATATAAATACTTGATTTTTTAGTTCTCTATTTGAGTCCTCCTGGGCTGACTTTTTATTTGTTTCATTTGCCACGCCATCCTGAATAACGTCGTATTTCCTTTTTTCTAGAATACCGCCTTTTTCGATAAATGGCTTAAATGCATTAAAGGCGCCCAGTCTTAATTTTAGTAAACTCGATCCGCTTCCAATGTCAATGGACCCAGACTCAACCAAGGATTTATTCTGAACATCATAAGTCTCATATTCAATATCCGATTCATCAACCTTCCCTAACATCAATGCATCCACACCCAATTCGTGGTATAGGTTCAGGATGCAGTCGATGTCACGGTTTTTACATAATCGATTTTCGTCTAATGATTTTTTAAGGGG
>CAMYMO010000266.1 GCA_947259425.1 uncultured Ectothiorhodospiraceae bacterium
GTTAATGGGCGCGTTCATGATACATGGTATGCAGCCAAGCCCCTTGTTGTTTAAAGAAAATGCACAATTGATGTATGGCATCTACGGTAGCCTGGTATTGGCCAGTTTATTCTTACTGGTCATCGGGCGCGTGGGTTTGCGCTTTTTCTGTAAAGCGGTGGATATTCCTGCCTTAATTTTGTATCCGATCGTTATTTTCACCTGCATCATGGGTGCGTATCTTGGCAGGTCGGATATGTTTGATGTGGGTGTGATGCTGGTGTTTGGCTTTATCGGCTACTTCATGCGGAAATTCGATTATTCTTATGTCGCACTTTTGATTGGTTTCATCCTGGCACCAGAATGGGAGCGTAAATTGCAGCAGGTTGTGATCATATCTCAGCAAGATACCTATATGTTCTTCACGCGTCCGGTAGCGATGATATTGATGGCTTTGACTCTGTTTGTCATTGTGAGAACGTTTTGGAACAGTGTCCACGCCAGCCGCAAAAAACGTGCAGCTGCCGCTGACGAAGTAGGGCAACACAAAAGCGATTAAAGAAATTCCGAATTTTTGAAATATTAAAGAAAATAAAGTAAAGAGGTTGTATCCATGAAAAAAATGACTGACGCTGAACTTAAAAAGAAACTCGGCGAATATACCGCACCAGTGGGTTTGTATAGTAAAACAAAAGATATGCCTTTTTTGGGGAAGGTGACATGTCATATCGATCAACTTGAAGCAGGGAGTTGGCAGGAAATTGTTTTAGATTATGAAGTCGGTGCATCAGGAATAGCCGATGGCGCCTGGTTGAAGGCAACCTTTAAGTTTTATTCAGACTGGGCCTTATTCCAGACGGGCAATCCTAGTGGTGCGAATTATGTTTCTGCCGAATACCAGGCAGGACCGTGTGCCGAGGGTCAAGAACCGGCAACCGTACAATCGCTTAAAGTACGGTTTGATCAAAAAGGTCATGAACGACCATTCCAGAAAGCTGTGATCGTTGATACGGTCGATGGCTATGTTAAACCGGGTGATCACATCATCATCCGACTCGGTGATCGTCGCTTCGGTGGTCCGGGTACACGTATTCAGACATTTGTTGAAAAAGGCTTCCGCTTCCGTTGTTATATTGATCCATTGGGCACCTCACGTTTCTGTGATATCCCAGGTGATATTGAATTTGATGTTGTCCCTGGTGCGCCAACCAAATTAGAAATGGCAGGCTCGCGATTGGTTAAACAGGGCGAAACCGTGCCATTAAGAATTCGTGCGGAAGACAACTGGGGAAATACCTGTTGGAAGATGGCGAATGAAGATGTGATTATCGTAGCGTCATTGAACGGCAAGCAGGTCTATGAAAAGAAAATGACCCTGGCCGATGATGGTTGGGCGGTAACGAAAATTACCGATTTACCGACTAAAGAAGAGGGTGAACTCGAAATCACGGCATTAATGGTTAACCACCCGCAAGTGCCGTCGGCAAAATTTTATATTACCGTTGATAAGTCGTTAGCTTTCCCACGCAGTTATTTTGGTGATTTGCATGTGCACTCCGATGACACGGTGGGAACCAATGATACGATTTATAACTTGAGTTATGGCCGTGACATTGCCGGCCTGGATATCTTGGGTTATACCGCCAATGATTTTCAGATTACCAAAGATCGTTGGGATAAGGCAGTCGAGCTTATCAATGAATTAAACAAAGATGGTGAGTTTGTCTGTTACCCCGGCACTGAATGGTGTGGTAATTCCTGTGCCGGTGGTGATCATAATGTTGTATTTTTAAAAGATGAGGCACCTCGTTTCCCCTTTGATGAAAATGGTAATGTTTGTCGCTCATTTGAATGGAACGAAGATATGGAAGGTGACACGATCATGCCAGGGGCATGGCCGTTAGAAGAATTATGGGCAACGTATATTGATGATCCAGAAGGTCATTTGTTAATGCCACACGTGGGTGGTCGTCGCTGCATTATGGATTGGCATCACCCGGTATTAGAACGTCTTGTTGAAATTGAATCGGCATGGGGACATTTCCCATGGTTGTATGAAGATGTGATGAGTCGTGGTTATAAACTGGGAGCGTCTGCCAATGGCGATGAACACCGTGGTCGATGTGGTGGCGGTGTGCCGGGTACGGCTGTGTTTGGTACCAAAGGTGGGGTCACCGGAATTATTGCTGACAAACTTGATCGTAAAACCGTCGGTGAGGCCGTGCGTGCTCGTCATACCTGGGCAACCACAGGTGAACGAACCGTTGGCTTAACCCACTGTGGTGATTATATTCAGGGCGATGAATTTGAGTCGAATGGTACAGCGGAGATTAATTACCGATTTTTAGGTGACGAAGGTTGGGATGAGATCGCAGCCTATGACCATACCGGTTTAATCTGGACTCGCAATTTACAGGAAGAAGCAGGTTACTCAGATCGTAAAATACGCCTACGTTGGGGCGGCGCGCGCATCAAAGATCGTTATCGCTGGGCGGACTGGAAAGGGACGATCACCATCACCAATGGCATAGTCAATAGCT
>CAMYMO010000267.1 GCA_947259425.1 uncultured Ectothiorhodospiraceae bacterium
CCAGGCTTAAATCACCATCGTTGAGCTTTGCTTTATATATTGCTTGCCAACCAGGGGGCAAAATAGGGTAGAATAGCGCCCGTTTTTGATGGCCAGTAATCGTTAGAAATCAGGTGCTTAACTATGTTTCTAGCGAGCAGAAAAGAGCGGTTCAGAGCCTGTTACAGGTGCTCTGATATAAGCCAGGCAGGTTAAACTACAATAGTCTCTTGCCAGGCTAGAAATACAAATGGCTGGGTGGCAGAGTGGCTATGCACCGGATTGCAAATCCGTGTACCTCGGTTCGACTCCGGGCCCAGCCTCCATTAAATAGTAGTTTAATAGTCATCCTGCCCGGGTGGCGAAATTGGTAGACGCAAGGGACTTAAAATCCCTCGGTGGCAACACCGTGCCGGTTCGATTCCGGCCCCGGGCACCATTTTTCGTAATAAGTAAATCTGAACTTTAAACTGCTCATTACTTACAGCACGGTACTTAATTTAATGCCGGTTCGTACTGCTTTGAATCCCTGCGGGCTTCATGCAGTATTTCCTACGCTTCGCTCCGGTCTTCTGGCTTGAACGGCTACGCCGTTCGCCCAGTATTTCCTACGCTTCGCTCCGGTCCACTGCTTTGAACCGCTTCGCGCTTCATGCAGCATACACTACGCTACGCTCCGTTAACTCCGGCACCGTGCATTATATAATGGTTCGTACTGCTTTGAATCCCTGCGGGCTTCATGCAGTATTTCCTACGCTTTGCTCCGGTCTACTGGCTTGAACGGCTACGCCGTTCGCCCAGTATTTCCTACGCTTCGCTCCGGTGGGCGGATATCAGAAGGCTATTCAGGATTTTTGGTTTGGATCGGGTTTACCCCATAATTTTCCTTTAAATATTGTTAAAAATGTGTTACGGCACATCATATCAAAGTCTTCCTATACATTTTTTATTCTGATAATATCAGTCTATAAAAGTTGGGGTATCGTAATTAACAATAAAATAGACGTTAATTTTAAAAAATAATTTTAAACTTTGTCAGGGAACGAGATACTGCCAATTAGCTGTACATAATTCCCTGAGAATAAATGCTTAAACCTTAATGATCGATCTGGTTAAGGTATACAAGCAGTGTGTGAACAAACATTTATAGTAACTGGGGAAATCACGATGAAAAAAATCATTTTTGTAATAATATCCGGATTGATGATCATGTCGCTTGCAGCCTGTGGTGGCGGAGATTCAGACCCTGTTGATCCAGATAATCCAAATCCAACACCACCACAAAATCAAAACCCAGCGGATACGATTGCGTTTACCGACGCGACACCCCAAGTCATCGGCTTGCAGGGTAGCGGCCAGACAACTAATTCGAACCTGATCTTTACGGTAACGGATTCGAATGGAGATGCTGTCAGAGATGGCATCACTGTCAATTTTGTCATCAATACACTGAATGGCAATGAATACATCGGGCCTGATGACGCCACACCGACCCAGGCATCTGCCCAAACCAGCGGCGGTGATGGTGAAGTTGCCATTGGTTTGACCTCCGGGACGGTCGCGGGCGTCATTATCGTAAATGCAACGGTTAATGCTACCTCGATTAATGCAGAGTCATCTAAAATTTCGATTGGTGGCGGTGTAGCCGATACCGCTCATTTATCCTTATCAAGAGATCAAATTAACTTACCGGGTATGGTGCTGGATAATGTGACAACAGACATTACGGTGTTACTTGGTGATCGTTTTGGTAACTATAATGTTTTGCAAGGAACACCCGTATCCTTCAAAGCAGAGTCGGGTACAATTGACACGAGCAACTTTACCGATGATATCGGTGAGACAACGGTAATTTTCCGTACTCAAAATCCCAGGCCGGTACTTGCCAATAATGAAATAACAGCAGCAGAAATCGCCGAAATTGATCGTATTAATACGACATATGGTCTTAACATTGCAACTGATGGATCGGTCAATCAACGCCGTGGCTGGGTGACAGTAACTGCAGCCGTTGCTGGTCAGGAAACCTTTACCGATAATAATGCCAATGGTTATTTTGATGCAGGTGATGGATTTTCTGCGTCGGATGACATTGGTGAGCCGTACATAGATAGTAATTTTAATGGAGCTAGAGATCCAGGTGAAGACTATACTGATACGGATCAAAGCAGCACGTATGACGGACCAAATGGTGTATGGGATGGCCCGAATTGTCCAGATACGGCCTCGGGTTGTCAAAGTGCAATGACGATTTGGGATAGTACTCAATTAATGTTTACCGGTCACGGCGCTTACTGCGCATTCGATGACTCTGTTGGCACAAGCATAGTACGAGGTGGTTCTGCAAGTTATTCTTTCATGGTAGGTGATGCCAACCTGAACAGATTGGTACCCGGCACGACAATACAAGTGGCAACAAGTGCAGGCCGCTTGTCAGGTAATACAAACTTTACTGTACCAGATGGGCTGGGTGGTCCTACCGAGATAAGTTTTATTTTGGAAAATAATCTGTCCCCAAATGCTCAAGCTACTACTGCA
>CAMYMO010000268.1 GCA_947259425.1 uncultured Ectothiorhodospiraceae bacterium
GGTCCATTCATTTCCAGACCCGTACTCATGTAGGTATGAAAATATTCCAATGCTCGATAAGAATCACCTTGTACTTTTAACGGTTTCGCACGGATATTTTTATTACAGCCCGCATAACGACGATGTAATGTGCCTAACCCTGCAGTGACACCCGGACTCGCTGCCGCTTCCCACTTCAAACGCCAGACGGGAAAATGGGTAGTCTGGCCGAGTGCGGGGCTTAATAAATCAGAGCGTACATTTCGGCCTGCATAATACATATGGCAGTCCGCACATGACATATTCAGTTGACCGCGTTTGGCATAAAAAAATACTTTCCCTTTTTCATAAATAGCCAACGCTTTTGGATCATCCGGGATCACAACATTTATCTTTTGGCCTCGCGAGGTATAGGCCATATAGGCCGAAATAGCCGCTAGTTTTCCCTTTTTATATTTTAACGGCTTTTCGTTATTTTTTAGCCGACATTCGTTGATTTCCATTTCGAGCGTTTTGATGCTATTAGTCGTATTACTGTAATACGGATAGTATTGCTTGATTCCAATACCATTATTCTTAAAACAGGAGACGTAGCTTTTCCCGTTTTTAAATTTTGTCTCAAACAACGATTTACCTAATTCAACCGCATCAGAATAGGCAGGCACAAACTCTTCCATCCCTTCCCACATTTCTCTTCGTGATTTGCTTAATGCATAAATACCATCTTTGTAATCATCAAAGGCAACATCAGGAAATTGCTTTTTAAAATAAGCTCTAAATTTTTCCAGATCCTGACTGGGTTCTGCCAACAACTTATTCGATATAAGTAATAAATTAACAACAACCATCACGCTTAGTAAAATTCTTATTTTCATTAGCCTGCCCCTATATTTAACTTTTGGGATTCAGTTATTTAGCGAATCCCTTGATGTCGGCCTAGTTTAGATATTAACGATACGCTTGAATATTAGGCAATGCTGAAAACTCAGTTTGCAAGGATGCAAACTAAAATTGTTGTGATCTGGCTATTTAGATTAATTATTCTTTGCTAATATAATATCGATAGTAAAATATAAAATACTTAACCACATTATTGAGCAATATAAACAAGTTCGGAGTAAATTATGAAAACGCAAATTAAACAACTGCTCGTTGGCACCTTATTCGTTTGTCTTTCGATATCCCCTGCCGTAGCAGATGAAGACGCCATGACGGTTCCCATTAAGCGATTAAAAATGGATACCGCATTACGCATAGCGCAGGCGGCAATAAAACAATGCCGTAAAGAAGGCGTACAGGTTGCGGTTACTGTAGTAGACCGTGGTGGGCACGCTCAAGTGGTATTACGTGATGTATTGGCAATGGACATCACTTTACCCATCAGTAAACAAAAGGCCCATACCGCGATGGCGTTCAATACTCCGCTTTCAAACTTACAAGGTCGGTTCACCAACCCATTCCAGGTACCTAAGCTTGATGGCTTGATCTTGGGTGCTGGTGGTATACCCATCAATATTGGTGGCAATATTTTAGGGGGCATTGGCGTCAGTGGTGCACCGTCTGGTGAAACAGATGAAAAATGTGCCCAAGCGGGTCTTGACGCAGTGAGTGCGGATCTGGAAATGGAAGGGACTTAATCTACTAACGCTATTTAAACATTTTTATATTTATCACATACTTACAATAAGCATCGATTGTATGCAGCCTGGTAATCATGCCAGGTTGCAATAGAGTTTCCTTTGCCTAATTACCACCCTATGAATCGTTCAGGAATCGATCAGGAATCGTTCAGCCTTAGCAAACTTTCGTAGAGTGCCGTTCAAATCACGGCACAGTGAAGACTATTGCCTGCCATAAATAATAAATAATTCCGGCTACTCAAGCTCGATAATCTGGCTAATGACTCAGCTAGCCTTTTTATTTATCCCCCACTTATAAGTACGTTTTCAGTCACATCTGACACAATAGCATAAATAGGTATTTTTACTTACAGAATCGGGTCAATAAATACTATAGGTTCGATATATGGAAAGTAAATAAAGTATTTAGCTAACCATATTCGAAAAGGAGTTGTCATGGAAAACCATGCAGTCATTGACTTTGCATTCGCCCACTCTCATTGTCAGCAGTGTAGCCTGTTCCCGTACTGCCAGCCTACTGTAAAACGATGTGGTGAAACAGAGAAATTCCATGAGATTAAAACACAGAATCTTAAAATAGAGCGAGGCGAACATCTATTCAGAGAAAACAGTCCATTTAATGCTATTTACTCAATTCGTAGTGGTAGTTTTAAGACTTACACTAACAGTGAGTTTGGTAAGGAACAGATTCTGGGTTTTTATTTTTCGGGTACGCTACTTGGATTGAACGCGTTAAGCACAATGCAGCATATAGAATCAGCGTTAGCATTGGAGACCTGCAGTGTCTGTAAAATTTCGCTTGAACAACTTGAAAAATTAAAATCTTCCATTCCAGCCGTACAACCCGCCCTGCTTCGTATTTTGTCGGAAGAAATCCAGTATAATCATCAACAATTATTAATGATATCAAAAAAATCGGCTGAGGCACGATTAGCCAAATTTTTATTGACTCTTTCCAACCATTTTCGAAAACGAGGATTCTCTGCAACTGAGTTTAATCTCTCAATGACGCGAAATGATATTGCCGGTCTATTAGGGCTTGCCGTTGAAACAGTTAGTCGAATCTTTACTCATTTTCAGGAAGCCGGACTGCTGACTGTGAACCGTAGAAATATTGTTCTACTTGATATTGATGGCCTGATGAAATCATCTTCTGAACATACAGCTCAACCCTTAGATAATTATATTGTCCAGAAAAAGGTAGCCTCCTAGGATTAATATTTCTGCTTAACCAAAGAATTTAAGTCTAATTTACGAATTCGCAGGTATATGTCTGGTTATTTCTGAACTCTTTAAGTATGGTATTAATCATCTCAGGTTTGGTTGGATTAAACATCATACCAATTTCCTGAAACGCATCGCGTACAACAATGGCCTTTATCTGCCTGTTGTTGTCTGCTAAAGATCCCATGTTTGGAAACTCGATCGATACTTCGGTATTTTTGTTATAAACCAGTGGGCTGCTTGCCAGACATATTCCACGCAAACTTAGATCTTTAACTTTACATTCAATCACCCTGAAACCGTTGTGATAGATCACAACGTTTATTGGTACCGGTATTCGCTCACACCATCTTTTTTCCATTTATATTATCCTTATTTCCCTGCTGTTGAACAGCATATCAATTCCATTACTTAGCATTAAATCATTACAGGAATCATCCAAACCATCGGTTAGATGGGATAAGATTTTTATACCCTCTGTGTATATGGCAATACAGTGAAATAATGACTCAATTAAGCGATGCTTATATCACCTACCTCGCATTGATACCAATTGTTATATTGTCAAGATCAAGAATAGACAAATATATGAAAATAGTTAAGGGAATATAATGCGTATTAATACGTAGTTAGCAAATATCTGAAACGATGTTCCAGTTAAAAGCCACAGACAAGTGCCGATTAATTAAAGCGCCGATTAATTTTTGATTATAGGTCTGGCTTAATAACTGTGCTCGTTCGCAATGTGGCCCATCTCATTGGTTAGATCGCTTCCAACAATCTGATCAATATCATTTAGTTGCTCAGTGAGTGTATCCAGGATGTCATCAACCGATAAAATGCCAATCAATCCCTTATTTTGACTCACGATCAAGATACGTCTGACGACTTTATGACGCATGCGTTTTAGGGTGACCGCCATCTCATCCTCTTCATTAGCAGTCAATACGTGGGGGCTCAGGATATCACCAACAGAGATGGCATCGAGGTTCAGCTCTTCTGCTATAACGCGAGTAATTATATCGTGATCTGTGATCAAACCGAGCGGTATATTTACCCCATGGCGGGATTCAACCACGACCACTTCACTCGTATGGTGATCACGCATCAATCTTGCCGCGGCATAAATAGAATTTATTTTACCGACAACCACGACATTTCGATCACAAATTTCGCCAACGTTCATTCGTTTGCACCACCCATTTTAGTATATTTGGTAACGTCCTGACAGGAACTACCCAAGAAGTGCATTACTAATAATTAGCTTTTTTACTTTAAAAAATTTAACCTGGCAATAAGTATTTCCCCTAGCTCGTGATAAGTTCTTGTTTTGATGCCGCTAATGCAATTCGAACCACATCGGACAAGGATTTTGCCTCCAGTTTTTGCATGACTCGGGCACGATGTAATTCGACAGTACGCGGACTGATAGATAGTTTTGCGGCAATGACTTTATTCTGGTTTCCTTCAACCAGCAATTCCATGACTTGATGTTCACGTTTAGTTAAACGCTCGATTCGTTGTGTACTTTCGTTCTCAGTCATAATTCGTGTGCTTTGCTGCAGGCATGAATGGACTTTGGGCAGCAACATCTCATTCTCAAATGGTTTTTCAATAAAATCGAGGGCACCCGCTTTCATAGCTTGAACGGCCATACCGACATCGGCATAACCCGTCATAATAATAACCGGCAGTTTAATATAATTTTTCTTGAGTTGTTCTTGCAGCTCCAGACCACTCAACCCCGGCATGCGGACATCAAGCAACAGGCATCCCTGTGTGACCGGGCTGGCCTCTGTTAAAAACGCCTCGGCAGAAGCATACCCCTTTGCCAGGAGACCTTCCGATTTCATTAAAAAACTCAAGGCCTCGCGAACGGCATCATCATCATCCACGATGTGTACTTTTACTTCTTCAGTCATGAGCTTTCCCCGTAATGTATTAGGTCTGTTAAGTTATTATCGGTAAGGTAAAACTAAATGTCGTGCCACCAGACTCATTTGGTATGGCCCACAAACGCCCCTGGTGGGCCCTAATGATAGAATTACAAATGGATAAACCCATGCCCATACCATGTTGTTTGCTGGAGTGAAAAGGCACAAAGGCCTGCTCGATCTCCGCAATGCTCATGCCGGGTCCACTATCTTCCACAGATAACTCAATTTGATTGTGTTTACCCAGGGTGGTTTTGATCAATAGAAATCGTTTAGCCTTTTCGATTCCATCCATGGCCTCGATAGCATTGCGGGTCAGGTTAAAGATAACTTGTTCGATAAGAATTTTATCAACATGGATCTCCGGAAGATTCTCGGCTAAACACAGTTTCACGTTGACACCATGCCAATTTGCTTCGACCTCGATCAAATGGAGCACTGACTCGATCAATTTATTGATCTCGATAGACTCAAGCTGGCGTTCTTTTTTACTGACAAATTCCCGCAGGCGGGTGATAACTTCACTGGCACGCAAAGCCTGTAACTTTATTTCACCCAGAGCTGAGGTAATCTCCTGCTGGTTGTGTTCACCTCGGCTCAACATCCTGGTAATAGTATCACTATAGATGGTTATGGCCGCTAATGGTTGATTGAGTTCATGTGCTATCTCGGCAACCATCTCGCCCATGGTATTTATACGTGCAACATGGGTTGTTTCCAGCAGTCGCATTCTATCCTCTGCATCAAGCTTTTTATGTTCGGTTATATCTCTGATTGAGACAAAATAACCGGCAACTTTGCCGTCGACTCCAAGATCCGGAATGTAGCTAGCGCTGATATCCCGCTCCCCCTGAGCCAGATAAGGCACAACAACTTCAAAGCTAACTGGAGAACCGGTTAATACAATTCGAATGAATTTTTCAAGCATCGAATAAGCGCCTTCCCCAACGACCTCCCTGACCGTTTTGCCTATTATTTTATCGCGTGGCAACTTGAACCATTTCACATAGGGCTTATTTACAAACTGATAACGTTCATGATTATCCACGTAAGCAATCAGAACGGGCATGGCATCGGTAATTAAACTTAATTGGCGGGCCTGATCACGTATCTCAAGTTCCGCATGCTTACGTTCCGTAATATCAATGATAACGCAACGATTTATCGGTTTGCTATCGAATAATTGGTTGGCAGAGACCGTTTATAAACGAACATCCAAAAGAAGCCCATTTTCAAGCTTGAGTTGTAATTCTTGTTTCTCAACCCTGCCTCCTTGTTGTGTCTGGTGCAAATGTTTGAAAAATAGTCGTGTCGACTCTTTTGTCAACCAGAGACTAAACGGTTTACCAATTAAGCGGGTCCGTTCCTGACCTAACATGGCGGTGCCCGTCAGGTTAATCTCCTGAATACATCCTTTGGCATCGAATGAGACGTAGCACACTGGCGCGAAGTCATAAAGATCGGCATAACGATCACGAGCCTCTTCGAGTTGTTGCTGAGTTTCGCTGAGTTCACGATTTTGCATCTCCAGTTCGATTTGATGCACCTGCAAATCGTGTAACAGTGATTGCAGCTCATCGTTGCCAGGGATATCAATATTACTTTTAAACAAGGCCTCAAAGCGCTGCTGTAATTCTTCTCGGCTTAGATCTTTTAATTCATTCACGGCAGCAATGGGAACCGTTACTTTATTCATGCTTCGCTACCTTGCAAGGACTTTTCGGTAATGTCTTCGATTTGCATCAAGACCATCGGAGAATCATCTAACCCTGGCGCTATCGCCCTTCCGCTAACATTCATGATTCTGTGCCCAATGTTATCGAAATCATGCTCAACCATATATTCATCAAAACCGTCCTTGTTTTCGAGGGCCGTTTCCAGTTCCTGCCGTAAACGCGGTATACCCCATTGTCCATTACCAAGCCGATACAAAAGATTACCCACCGTCTCCTTTCTGGTGACTTTAAATGTTTCGTAGAAGGCTGCGCTGGCAGAAACCACTCGCAGTTTATTATCAAGGACTAATAACGGGTCTCGAATCGATGCCACGATAGATTCTGCATAATCCCGTGCCTGTTCCGCTAATGCCAGGCTCTGCTTGATATCATTTACATCATAATAGGCTAACACCGCCCCATCGATTCGCTTGTCCTCGGTCTTATAAGGCCTAAGCTGTACCTTGTACCAATGACCATCTTTTGCTTGCACCTCTATTTCGTCTGCCGTGATCGTATCGATGACCCGCATTAGGCGCTGTTCAAGATCCGGTATAAGAATGTGTAACTTAGAATATGAAATAGGTTGCCCTCGATCCGTCGCTAACAGGCCCAGAGATTTTTCCGCCTCAGGACTATAACGTCGAATACGTAGTTCCTTATCCACCATGATAATGGAAGTCGATAGGCCTCCGATCAGGTTACTAAGATCATTATTAAGTAACGCAAGTTCGGCATTACGTGATTCCAGTTCATCATTTACGGTGACCAATTCTTCATTGGTCGACTGTAGTTCTTCTTTGGCTGTCTCTAGTTCCTCATTAATACTTTGCAGCTCTTCATTGCTGGCCTGAATCTCTTCATTCGCCGAGGTCAATTCTTCATTGCTTACTTCCTGTTGCTCTATAATAGCGTTCAGATATTCTTTCGAGGCCGCGAGTTCATCTCTTAGTCGTTTCAGCTCATCACTATCAATGGAGGTAGCAGCTTCTACCATCGGTTTGCTCTTACCCTCTTCAGCTTCCGGAGTAGCCTGCTGGAAAGTAATAAGGTAAAACTTCCCACTACCCGAGGGTACTTTGATCGGATCCACTTCAACTGAAATAACTCTGCTATCGCCGTTAGTATAGAATCGGATACCTTCACGACGGACACTGAGGTTTGACTTAATTGATTTGTTCATCGCGCCATGCAATTCCGCCTGCAATCCATCACGGGCCATTTTCAATAATTTCAAGCTGGCCTCGCCCGGAGCCGGCTCAAGAAAAGGACCGGTATGACCGCGAAATTGCAGGATTTCAAGCTCATCATTGACCACCACACCAGGTGGAGCAAATTTATTCAGTAACAGGCGGTCCACCTCGCGATGCAGATCAAAGTTATCACCGGCTAATGGCATTGCTCGACTCTGGGCGATAGTTCTCACATCAGACGCGCCTACTCCACCCGCAAAATCAAAATGAAGTTCACTCGGTGTTGCCTTTTTAGAATAAATCTTGTGCTTTTTATCCACCATCCGAAACAGGTCAGCAAAGCGGCCGATGGTCTCCGAGGACCCCAGCAACAGAAAGCCATTCGCTTTGAGTGCATAGTGAAAAATAGGTAACACCTTTTTCTGAAGTACGGCTCCTAAATAAATAAGTAGATTACGACAGCTTATCAGGTCCAATTTTGAAAAAGGCGGATCCTTAAGTACATTTTGTTTTGAGAAAATACACAGATCGCGAATATTCTTGTTTATCTCATATCCTTGTTCCACCTTGATAAAAAATTTTCGTAAACGCTCTATAGATACCGTCTCACTAATGGACTCAGGGTAAATAGCCTGACGCGCCTGTTCGATCGCCTGCTCGTCCAGGTCGGTCGCAAAGATTTGAATGGGAGTAAAGTTTGCATTTTCGCCTAGAAATTCCAATAGCGAAATCGCAATTGAATAAACCTCTTCACCCGTTGAACAACCTGGAATCCAAATGCGAATCGGTAGTTCAGGTGGACGTTCTTTCATAAGCTCAGGAAAAACCGTTTGAGCCAACTCCTCAAAGACCTGTGGATCACGAAAAAAACCCGTGACATGAATTAGCATGTCATGAAACAAGGCATCAATTTCTCGTGGAGTGCGATGCAAATAACGCACATAATCCTCAATCTTATCGATTTTATTCAACAGCATACGTCGTTTAATACGTCGCTGGATAGTGTTGGTTTTGTAATAAGTAAAATCAGTACCGGTATGTTGGCGTAACAGGAGGAAGATCTTACCCAGGTTTTGGTCCCCCTCTGGCAGAGTCTCTATGCCCTTAACACTCACAGTGTAGTAGGGATGACGACGCAGGCGCGCCAGTTCAGCAGCGATTTCAGCAGGGGGCAAAATAAAATCAACACAGCCTGCGGCAATCGCACTGTGTGGCATACCATTGTAAGACGCACTTTCTTCATCCTGTGCGAAGGTAATTCCGCCCACCGCCTTGATCTCTTTCAAACCTAGCACACCATCCGAAGCTGTCCCTGAAAGGATCACACCAATGGCCTTGCTACCCATATCTGCTGCCAGCGAGCGTAGAAAATTATCTATGGGTAAATAGTGTGCAGGTGTTACCTCACGCGGCACCAGATGCAGCACACCATGCAAGATACCAAGATTAACATTGGGCGGAATAACATAGACATGGTTTGCTTCAACAGATAGGCCATCGGTGATCTCAGTGATCGGCATCGCGGTCGAACGGGCCAGCAATTCTGTCAGCATACTTTCATGCGACGGAGCCAGGTGTTGCACCAACACAAAGGCCATCCCGGTATCGGCTGGCAATGATTTTAGCAATGCCGAAAACGCCTCCAGACCACCTGCTGATGCCCCAATGCCGACAACCGGGAATTCGATCTCGTCGACAGCATTTTTCGTATCGGTAGATTTTTCCAACGTATCGGTCTTCTTTTTAGAAGACTTTTTCGAACCGCTTGATGTTTTATTACTAATGGTATTTTTCCTCATCGTCGGTCATAAAGGTATCTAATCACAGAGGGGCATAGGAGCTTAATCTGGCTATGACTATATCTGTTTGTTCACCTGACCGGAAGTCTATCCAGGTTGAAAAACAGCCAATTTAGGTTATCAAATCGATTTCTATACGTAGTATTACTTATATAGTACAGATACTTCATTGCAGTAATTCGATACCGCTAATTCAGGGAAATTTGTTAAAAAAAATACCCTCATATAACAACTCGGAGCGTGCACACATTGAAAAATCGAATTTTTTTCTGATTTATGTCGGACAAATTGAATATTTAGAAATCCCCTCCTGTTGATCCGTTTAAAATTAGTAAATTTATTTTATTTTTTAGGAGTACCGTCTTTAAACACTAAATTTATCATTTATTTTTTAATTCTTATCCAGCGAAAATAAATATAGTCGATGCATATAGGACAACTACGTATTACATTTTCTATAAAAAAGTTCTTTAATTGAACCTTATCTAATTGAATTCAATCTGAACTTATCAATGCAGGAAGAATTACACCATGAAAGGCTCTTTATTTAATTTATTTAAATTGTTTATTTTAATCAGCCTGCTGGCATTGGCACTCTTCACCATACCCAAAAGCCCTGATTCCTCTGAAGGTTTTCAGGTTAGAGCCAAACAAGTTGTTAACAATAACTTGGATCGTGCCGAAAGCAATAAGATTACCGTTGATAAAAATACAGTTTTTCCCCCACCCCGTGGTCAATCTTATATCTAAAATTTCGAAAGATATACTGCTCATAAATTTTCTAATAACAATAAACATCAATCATGAACTGATCATACAGGCATTTTACAATGCTCATTAAAATTACCAATAACGAAATATATTTCCTTGCCGATTACACGATTTGTTTATATCCGATTAAAAGGCATAACCAATATTAGTACAGCGATAAATACCAAACGGCAAGTTCAATTCCATAAGGCACTTTCATTAATCACATAAAAAGATGCGACCAAAAGGTGGTCGCAAATGGGGAGTGTAATCTTAGAGCTGTCATACTGAATTAACTCATCGTAGTTGTAGTCTATATTTTTTACTGGTGTTTATAATACGTAAAGATACCTAAATAACCTCGTTACAGTAAGAGTAATGATTTATCAACCCCAACAAAATTTAAGGTTCTTTTTACTTAACGATTGATTACGTTCAGAAACTAACGATTAGCGATTTAAAATGGTAGCGTGGAGGAGACTTGACCATTTTGCCTGAAACAAAATGCGACAACAACACTACCCATAGGGCGGTGCAAATGAATAAGGTGAAACGGGTAGTTGAGCAGTCGTGTAAAAAAGAAACAATAGTCGAAGCTCAACTAATTGGACTTAAATGGTAGCGAGGGGGAGACTTGACCATTTTGCCGGGAGCAAAATGGGACAGCGAAGCTGCCCGCAGGGTGGCGCACATGGAGGTGCGCCATCAACTCGACCTCAGCATAAAATAGCGAGGTCGTGCAAGATAATAACGAAAGCCCATATTTCAAAGAGAATAAATTAAGTGGTAGCGAGGGGGAGACTTGAACTCCCGACCTCAGCATTATGAATGCTGCGCTCTAACCAGCTGAGCTACCTCGCCAAATTTAGACTGCACCCTTAGAGAATGCTATTTTGCTGAGCATCTCACAGAACCCCTTCGGGGTTCATTGTGAGCACCTTCGCCTTCCGGCTCCAGGCGACCTCGCCAAAATTCCCGCTAATCGAACCGATGGATGTCATACGGGAAGCCGCGCATTCTCGGTTTTAGGCCTGGTTTTGTCAAGCACCTTTGGCCTTCAATCAGCTCAGTGATAATAGCATAAATCCTCCTTAACTTATTGTTAATATTGATTATTTTGTTGTTTTCGCTTATTCTTGAGGGATGACGGACTATCTCAAATGGCCGGTTGAGCCGGATTCTCAGCCCATTTCACCCTGGCATCACCCAGCTTCAAACCTGTGCCTGGACTTTCATGGCGACCCGGCAAATGCAGATTTAGTGGTGTACTCAGATGGAAATCATCATATGGCCTTGGCCGAAACGATTGCCACTTTTCAGCAACATAACCCTGAAATGAATGGGATTTTCTACGCCACCACCCCACCCAATGTGATATTAAAAATTGTCCAAACCGGGCAAATCCAGATGGGTAACCTGATCGTATCCCGCCAGCCGCATGTATTCATCAGTCCGGAAGGTATTCTG
>CAMYMO010000269.1 GCA_947259425.1 uncultured Ectothiorhodospiraceae bacterium
GTTTCTGCTCAACAAAATCAATCCCAAGGTATGCCGCTACGCGTCGCTTGCCAACGCAATGCGGATGGTAGTTTTCAATATGCACTTGGATTTGCCGATGTCGAACATGATCAGGATTTGCATTTTTCTTCTGAAGGTATTGATATTGTCGTTGCGCCGACCAGTTTCGATTTAGTCAATACCATGGAAATAGACTATGTCGAGCTGGATGAGGGTGGAAAAGATTTTATTTTCAAGAACCCAAATGATCCAAATTACGCCCCAAAACCCTGATAAATCAATCAGTTAGAGTGAAGACAAGATAAATTCTGGTAAAAATCCTAATCAAGAAACCTGATACACTAGGCATTTATTTATCGTGATTGAATCACTATTTACCTTAGATGACTGAAATTAAAGTATCCAATACTCTAGAGGCTCCAAAGCTATGGCGGTGCAAAACGTTCATTCCGTTACTGGTGCTTGCCATATCGATTAGTTTACTCAGTGGCATCACTTTTTGGATGAGTTTAAATAGTGGATTAAGCGTCATCATACTAATACTTTTTACAGTATCCATTGTCAGCTTAATTTCTATTTACATCTTAATCCAAAAGAATTTGTTAGCTCCGCTTGCCGCCTTGAATGTCTGGTCTAACCAAATTAACTCTGGTGAGCTTAATGGTCGATTAGACCCACATGGCTCGGCTGAATTCAAAAAGTTGGCCGGTAAAATAAATCAAATTAGCGATAATTTACAGTCCTTATCACAAGACATGCGTTCGCAGGTTGAACAACAAACACAACACATTGCCAATAAAACACGATCATTGGAAATAATCTATGACGTAGCGGCCAGTATTAATGTTTCTCGTGACTTAAACGACCTGTTAACACGATTTTTGCACACTCTCAAAGATGTTGTTAAAGCGCGAGCGGCCGTAGTTAGACTGGTTACGGATGACAATCAAATGCGTCTCATTGCCAGTACAGGATTGGATGACGAAGTTATATCGCGAGAACAACTTATTCCTTCTGACTCCTGCTTGTGTGGTAGTGCATTTGATGAAGGCGAAGTTCAGTACCAATTTGATATCACCCAATGTGATAAAATCATTGGCCATTCTTTCTTTGATGATGAGCAAGTTGGAATGATCGCCGTACCACTTCAATATCGTGATCGTACCCTGGGCGTCTACAATTTATTTGTCGACCAAAACATGATCAGTGATGTTAGTGAAATTAATGAGCTATTGACCAGTATTGGCCGTCATCTGGGAATGGCCATTGATAAAGCCCGATTGGATACGGAATCTAATCGGTTATCCATCATTGAAGAACGGACACGTTTTGCACATGAGTTGCATGACTCGCTCGCGCAGACGATGGCCAGCTTACGCTTCCAGGTTCGGGTGTTAGACGAGAACTTACGTAAAGGTGAAGAACCAGCGGTATGGCATGAACTTGAACAAATTGAAAACAATCTTGACGAGGCCTATGCTGAAGTGCGTGAGTTAATTACTCATTTCCGTGCGCCCATTGATAAACGGGGTTTAGTCCCAGCAGTTGAACACCTGGCTAAACGTTTTAAAAATCAGTCTGGCATCCCAATATTTTTACAACAGGAATGGAATATTGTACACCTACCGACCAATGTTGAGGTGGAAGTACTTAGAATCATTCAGGAATCGTTAAATAATATAAAAAAACATAGCCAGGCCCATACTGTACGAGTAATTTTACGCAGTGATCCCCAAGGAGAGTGTCATATTCTCATAGAAGATGATGGGGTCGGAATAAAAAATGAAACTAACAATGATGACATTAATGAACATTATGGATTAAAAATCATGTCGGAACGCGCTAAACGAATTAACGGTGATATTAAAATCGAAAGTGATTCGGGTGAAGGCACTCGCATCACATTAACTTTTAAATATACCCCCACCACTACACCTCTTGACGATACCGATAGTGGTGTCATTGTTCAATTACCTTCAAAGCAAATTAATTTATGAGTTTAAAAATAGTACTAATTGATGACCACACACTCTTCCGGGTCGGACTCGAAGGCCTGTTGGCCAGTCGCGGCATCGAGATTGCTGCTTCTGTTGACAATGGCGTTGACTGTGTAAACTTAGTTAATGAAATTCAACCGGATGTTGTTTTATTGGATATGCGGATGCCCGATATTAGTGGCATAGGTGTGCTAAAAAAACTTCGTGAAAATAAACTCGATATGCCGATCGTTATGCTAACCACCAGTACAGAAGAAACAGACCTGGTAGAGTCGCTACGTGCCGGTGCGCAAGGTTACCTGCTAAAAGACATGGAACCCGATGCCTTGGTTATCGCATTACGTGATATCGTAGCAGGGAAGACGGTTGTTGCCCCGGATCTGGCTCCAATCCTGGCCCGAGCCGTCCAGGGTAAAGATGATGATGGTACGCCAGAGATATCCGGACCTTTCGATGAATTGACCCCTCGTGAAACTGAAATTCTTGGCCTGCTGGCAGAAGGACAAAGCAAT
>CAMYMO010000270.1 GCA_947259425.1 uncultured Ectothiorhodospiraceae bacterium
GCGTTGACGGCACGGTTTCCGTATTATCTATCGTTGTATCAACGTTAGAATCAAGATCGCCATCAATACCGGGCAAGGCATAAAACTGACGTTGAACGGTAATACAGCCCAAAGGGATAACAACTAGGGTTAAAACGGTCGCCACCAGGGTACCGAAGAACAAACTGGCTGCCATACCGATGAATATTGGATCGGAAAATAACATCGCCGCACCCACCATTAATGTTCCAGCGGTGATAAGAATAGGACGCATGCGAATCTGTCCGGCGCTGATCACCGCTTCAACGATGTCTTTACCATCCGCCACCTCATGTTTTACAAACTCTACCAGCAGAATCGAATTTCGCACGATGATTCCCGCCAAAGCGATAAAGCCAATCATTGAGGTTGCGGTAAATTCAGCGCCGATGATTAAATGACCCGGGATAATCCCTATCAGGGTCAGCGGAATGGGTGCCATGATTAATCCAGCCAGGGTAAAATTCTTGAACTCCCAAACAATTAAGGCATAGATCAAGACTAAGGCCGCCATAAAGGCCGAGCCCATATCACGAAACGTTTCGTAGGTAACCGTCCATTCACCGCCCCATTCGAAACCTGATTTATTATCATCTTCTGGTGGACCGTAGCGACCAATCGTACCGCCTAACGTCAGTCCCGAAATCTTCTGACCATCTGGGGTAATATAGGATTTAAGTTTTTCCTCAACGGTATGCATACCATAAATTGGCGCACCCAGTTTTCCTTCCATTTCAGCCGTTACGTATTCAACAGGCCGCAGGTCTTTATGAAATATAATTGGATCTTCACGCGCCTGGGTAAAACGACCCAATTCACCTAACGGAATTGAGTTACCTTGTTCTGACATAATCGGCATTGAATATAAGCGGGTCACTTCTGAACGCATGCCAAGTGGCACCTGCATCACAATATAGGTGGGTTCACGTACTACCTTTCGTTTAATGTCACCTAATTTATATCCACCCATTGCCATATCGAGCTGTTGATTAATTGAATCGACAGAAACACCATAACGAACCGATTTTTCTATATCGACTTCGAATCGCCAGTAGCTATAATCTGCTGTCATATAGTTATCAACATCAACCACATCTTTAGAGTTACTAAATATTGATGTCATTTCCTGCGCGACTTGACGACGGGTATCCGCATCGGGCCCGTATATCTCGGCAACCACCGTTTGTAACACCGGAGGACCCGGTGGCATTTCTACCACCTGTGTTTTCAAACCGGTATCAGCCAATTCGGGATGGGTGTTTAAAAATTCTTTTATACGATGACGAGCATCAACCGCAATCGCATGGCTGCCCCGATCGCGTTCATTTTTATCAAGTAACATCACCTGGATATCGGATTGCCAGGGTTGTTGGCGTAAATAATAATGTCGTACCATGCCATTAAAATTAAACGGTGAGGCCGTTCCAACATAGCTCTGTAGATCGGTTACTTCGGGTATTTGACGTAAAACATTGACCAGTTCATGAGTGATATTTGCAGTGACCGGCAAGGCCGTTCCTTCAGGCATATTAATAACAACATTAAACTCTGGTTTATTATCAAATGGCAGCATTTTTACCGCGACCCATTTAAAATAAAACAGACTGCAAGCTAATAATGTTGCAACTATCAATCCAATTAAAAATATTCTTCCATATGATTTTTTATTACAAAGTGGTCCCATGCATGGACGGTAAAACCGGCCTAACATTTCGCTAAAGCGTTTTTCGCGTTTTTCTGCTTTTCTTAATGCAGTCAGCTGGGGACGAACCTGCATCGCAAACCAGGGAGCAAACACAAACGCCGCAATAAGCGAAAAGAACATAGCTGAAGCACCTAACACCGGGATCGGCCGCATATACGGTCCCATTAAGCCGCTAACAAATCCCATCGGTAATAAGGCAGAGATAATGGTTAAGGTCGCAAGTATCGTCGGATTACCAACTTCCCTCACCGCATCGATCGCAATGTTAATACTGGTTTTTCCAGCGGCCAGCCAACGGCGGAATATATTTTCAACCACAACCGTGGCATCATCGACTAATATCCCGATCGAAAAAACCAGGGCGAACAAACTAACCCGATCAATCGTATAATCTAGAACCAGAGCTGCCCAGATCGTCACTAATATAACAATTGGGATAATAACGATAATCACTGAGGCGGCTCTTAAACCCATAAATATTAAACATAACAGGCTTACCGCAATGGCTGCTTCAAACAGAGCCATAAGCAACTCATTCACTTTTTGATTGGCGGTTTTTCCATAATTACGGGTAATGTCGACATGTACATTGTCAGGTATTATTCGGCCCTTTAAAGAATCAAGCTTAGCCAATATGTCATTGGCAACCGTCACCCCGTTGGTATCTAATTTTTTGGCAATCGCAATCGTTACCGCTGCTTCACCATTTGCATTTAACGGTAAAGCATTCGCGATCCCGGTGTAATAGCTGACCAATTGCTTAGTCTCTTCCGGATAATGAAATACCTCTGCGACATCATGAACGTATACGGGGGCACCATCATAGACACCAATGACCAGGCGTGATATTTCATCTGCTGTGGTAAGAAAGGCTCCGCTATAGACTTTAAAGGAATGATTTCCTGACTCGACATAACCTGTTTCAATTTCGGCATTAGCAGTACGAATGGTCTGCGCAACCTGTGCCATTGAAATACCAAACCCGCCCAGCCTTTCGGGTAAAACTTCAATGCGAATCTGATCAGACCGACCACCCACAACAAATCCATGACCAGTATTGGGTACAGCCTCGAGATGCTGCAGTACATCAAACGCCAGGGTCCGTAACGTGCCATCATCCACTCCACCCTCTTCAGGTTTTGACCAAAGCGTTGCGGTGACGATCGGTACATCATCAATCCCCACCGGTTTCACCAGTGGCATGGATACACCGGGTGGAATTTTATCTAAGTTGGATTGTAATTTATCGTGTACTTTAACAATGGAACCACCCAATTCCTGACCAACTTTAAATTGTACGGTAACGATGCTGGCACCACGTTGAGTTGCTGAATATACATGACGTACACCCGGTAATTCACTCATTAAACGTTCTAAAGGTTGCGTTACTAACGATGTAACTTGATCAGCCGCCGCTCCAGGGTACTGAACATATATATCAACCATTGGAACGGAAATTTTTGGATCTTCCTGACGCGGAGTAAATATCAGGCCCATGATGCCAATGGCTAAAAATGCAAACATTAGCAAAGGTGTTACCGGCGAGTTAATAAACTGCTTGGCCGTATTACCTGCTATTCCCAGACTTTCCTCTCCCATGTCTGGTTTATGATTTTCTGTTTCGCTCATATTATTTTAATAGTCTCTGTATGCGATAACACTTTTTAAAGATCGATAATTTCTACTTCATCCTGTCCGGTTTGTTATGCCAGCCGGAAGTTACTCCAGGAGGAGGATTGATCAGAACCTGGTCACCACTATTTAAACCCGCTAACACGGTGACCGTATTACTTGAATAGCTCTTGCCTAACCGAACCAGGCGAAGTTCTCTTTTATTGTTTTTAATGACATAGACGATGGGTAAGCTCCCGCGCTCAACTACCGCGCTTCTAGGAATCTCGATAAGCTGCTTAGTCTGTTCACTTTGATCTGGTAACATAATTTCAGCGTAGGTTCCTGGCCAGGCATAGGTACCCACCGGCAAATCAAATTTAACGGTAATAGTATGCCGCTGCGCATTGCCTATCGGATATATCTGAGCAACTCGGACATCGATGTATTGATTATTAAAATCGAGAATGGCCGGGACAACCATCCCAACTTGCACGCCGGTTAATAAACGTGATGGTACTTCTACTGCCAATTGCAGGTCCGTTAAATCTGCATATTTCAACAGGGGTTGACCCGGTTGAACGGTATCGCCCGCTTCTGCCATTTTCTTAACAATGACGCCATTGAAGGGAGAAAGCGTACGACTGTCTCTTATGCTTGCATCGATTTCGCGTAATTGTGACAAGGCCGCTTGATGCTGCCCCTGAGCTTGACCCATTTGTGTACCGGATGAGTAAAGGTCGGTATAACGTTCCAACCAGGGATTACCATACCCCATCCCTTGTCCAACATTACGAGTAAACATCTGATCAAATAATGCGGGTAAACTCATCCCGGGCATACGATTGATATTACGTGATTGTGGTGCCCACCATTCTCGTCCATATTGCATTTGCGAATTACGTAATGCCAAATAAGAATTATTAAGGTTCGCTAAAGCCTGTTCACGTTTTGCAATAAGCTTGTCATCACCAATCGCAACCAATAATTCGGCCTGATTAAAACGATCGCCTTCTCGACCCGCAATAAACTCAACTCGCCCAGGCATCTCAGCTGTTAAGGTGACCTCTCTAAAAGGGACGACCGTGCCACCCAGTATTGTTGATACACCTGCCTGACGTTGCCCCACCGTAACAACTTGCATAGCCAAATCCGGTGTTGTGTTTTGCCTGGCCTGAGGTACGGCTTTAACTAACTGGCCGTAAGCATTGTAGTTATACGCAGCGTTTTGTGATGACTCTGCATACACGAATGCGGTTGTATTAATCGTTAAAATGAAACTTAACAGGAAGAATTTTTTCATTATTTTATAACCTGGGCCGTTACAAAGAAATCTGTCGTTGACAGGATTCACACTATGCAGCAATGAAATAAAGCAACCATTGACCTACATCAAGTAACACTAAACCTTACCCATCACCGCAAAGCTTTTTATAAACGGGCCAGCCATGCGCGGATCTTTTAACATTGCCGAATAATCCCCACTGTTAAATTTGAGTTTGCCCGTGGTATACGCCATACCGAGCGCCACCATTCCAGGCGGATTGCTTAACCATTTTTCCCAGTTGTCATTACTACTACGCAGGTCCCAATTCAGTTCCTGACCTGCATAGGCGCCGGATTCAACAACTTGCCCGTTTTCAACCTTAAGCACAGCAACTGGCTCTTTATCACCGTCAAAGCCATAACCAATTACTGAATTAAATCCAATTTTTGAGAGTTCACCGGATAATTCAGGCTCATTGTTCCAGGCATCTTGAAATTTCGTCATCCACTCAGGCGAAAAGATAGTTGTCATCACACACCTCACGTATCTAATTGTAATTTTATTTAGCAGGATAGAGAGCAAGCGCTGTGCCAGACGGTAAGCTCTTGTTTTTACGAGCCATTATTGTTTAATGTGTTGCACAGTGGTTGATTAAATAAAAATCATGGGGGCGCTATGTAGTTGAATTCAATAAGGGCATTTAGCGTGTTGCAGATATAACATGTTGCGCAACATTGATAAAACTGCAACACTTATAAACAGTATGGGTAAAAAAGCCATTTCAAGTCATACACAACTCATTCCAATGCTGGAAGCTGTGGTGTCGTATATTGATGAAGGCGTCATTATTGCCGACAAGCACGGCAATGTGGTTTACCTGAATCCAGCCGCCAGCAAGCAACTCGACTGTAGTAATACTCCCCTCAAACGTTTGACTGATATTAAGTCGTTTAATTTTCCACGAACCTTACTGCGTGCCGCTATCCAGGCAGGCGAAGTCGATGCCGCAGGTCGCCCGAGTGGTCGTTTCGTCAATTTCGAAGAACGAATCCAAATGGAAAACGATGATCGCTATTTAGAATTTCATACTGGTTTCGTCGATTGTTTTGATCATGACGACAAAATGCGACTCATTCTGATTCGAGACCGCACTGAACAACGACGAATTGAAGCCGTCTATAAAAAACGCCAAAGCGGCTTTGAAACTAATGACCCGGGCATGCTTGAAGTCGTTCATCGAATACAACAAATCGCACCGAGTGATGCCTTTGTTTTACTGCAAGGTGATTCTGGTACCGGTAAAACGATGCTCGGGCGTATGATCCATAATTTAAGCCGTCGCACTAATGCCCCTTTTGTTGAGCTTAATTGTGCCGCCATTCCTGAGACATTAATGGAGTCCGAACTGTTTGGACATAAAAAAGGGTCCTTTACCGGTGCCACGGCCGATCGCGCTGGCCGCTTTCAGTCTGCAGATAAAGGCACTCTTTTTCTGGATGAAATCAGTGAAATTCCATTGCACTTACAGGCCAAGCTATTACGCGCCATCCAGGATCAGGAACTGGAAATGGTTGGTTCCGATAAAACGGTTAAGGTTGACGTAAGAGTGATTACCGCATCCAATCGTAATTTAAGAGATATGGTGGATGCCGGTGAGTTTCGTGCGGATTTATTCTACCGCCTGGCAGTCATTCCACTAACCATCCCATCATTGAGCCAACGTCCTGGGGATATCCCGCTATTAATCAATCATTTTTGCGCACTGCTTGCGGCACGCGGTTACCCAACCGATATTGAATGTAACCAGGAAGCAATGCGCATGATGATGAATTACCCCTGGCCGGGAAATGTGCGTGAATTGGAGAATGCTGTGGAGCACGGCATCATTTGTGCGGTCGACAAACAAGTTGAGCCTGAAAGCCTGCCCCAGGATATTTATAATTATTTTCGAAATGAACATGATGAAGCGCATAAGCACCGCGATACTGAGAAATTGCAGGCTCACCAGATTAAAAGTGCACTGGACGAAGCTAACGGAAACAAATCTGATGCGGCCTCTATTTTAGGAATCGATCGAACCACATTGTGGCGACGCATGCAAAAACTGGGTATTCAATAGGGTCAGACTCGATTGCTAAGTTTGTCGAAAGGTATCGATCGGAGGTTGTGATAAAACTTTGTTGGTGCTGAGTAATCCAATTATTGTAATTGCGACCGCACCGCTGATGATGCCAATGAATACCGGGGTTATCGAGAAGCTATATTCAAATTTAAAGACCTGCTTCGCCAGTATCGTTCCGGTCATGGATGCGGCAAAACCTGCAATGCCACCGGCAATACCGCCTAATAATAAAAATTCGGTGGTCACTCCCCGTAATATCCATTTTCTTGAGGCCCCTAAGGTATGCAATAACGCCGCTTCCTGTCGGCGTTCATCTTGAGTTGTTTTTAGTGCAGTCAGCATAATGATAATGCCAATGATCAGGGTAAACCCTAATAAATACTCAACTGCGACCGCGATACGATCCATTAGTGTTCGAATCCGGCTGATGATCACATCAATGTCGATAATAGAGACACTCGGGTATTGGCGAACCAATTCGGTCAGGTGTTTTGCCTGCTCGCCTTCTAAATGTAAACTCGCTACCCAGTTCGCCGGGTAATCTTCGAGTAAGCCATGGGGTAACAAAGAGAAGAAATTCACCCGGAACGAGCCCCACTCCACGCCTCGTATATTAGTAAGTTCGACTTGCTGGATGTTGCCTGCAATATTAAACGTCAATTTATCTCCCAGACTGAGATTAAATATCTCAGCAATGCGAGGATCCAACGAAATATAAGGCTTACCTTTATCGTCTGGTCGCCACCACTTACCTTTAATTATTTCATTCCCTTCTGGCAGCGTTTCTCGCCATGATAAATTAAATTCATGTAACACCATTTTTTTAGCCTGAGCATTTTCGAAATCGTCAGCGCTAATGGATTGACCATTTATTTCGGTTAATCGCCCTCGCACCATCGGTGAAAAAGGCGGTGGCGTGATCCCCTTTGATTTAAAAAAGGTTTTAATGCCCGCCAGCTGATCACGCTGAACGTTAGTAATAAAATAATTGGGAGTATCAGTTGGCATAGTATTACGCCAGCCACCTAATAATTCCGTGCGGATCTCACCATTAAGTAAAATAAACATAATGCCAAGACCAAAGGCCGTGATTTGCAGTGATGAGAGATTGCCGCGGCGGGTTAAATTGGCCAGACCGTATCGCCAACTCACACTTATCCAATTTCGCAGCGGCTTTAATAGATACACAGTCAATCTTGCAGTAATATACAGGGCCAATAAAGTTCCAATCGTACCAGCAAGGATATATTGAACGACGATACCATCACCCAAACGCCATACCCATAACGTGAAAATGGCCCCAATAAATACAATCACAAACGATTTACTAAATACCGAAATGTTTTCATCTCGACGTAAGACTCGTATCGGTGGCGCTTTACGTAACAGCCAAATCGGTGGAAGCACAAAACCCAGTAACGCAATCAGTCCCGTCAGTCCTCCAACGAGTAATGGACTAAGATCGGGTTGCGGCAGTTCATCAACGATCAGATTTGACATGATTTCCGATAATGCAAACTGGGCCAGGTAGCCAATCAAACATCCTAATAAACTGACGATGACAGCGAAAATTAACATTTCTATCAGAAAATAATTAAATATTCTGGCTTGGGTCAGTCCTTGTGCACGCATAATGGCGACCGTATCAACATGACGACGGGTATAACGTTGCGCAGCCATCGCGGTGGCAATACTCCCGAGCAACACACTAATTAAGGCGATAATATTTAAAAAGAACTCGGCACGCTCAAAGGCAAAACGAATTTCCGGACGACCATCTCGCACAGAAATCAATTGTTCTCCTGGATTAGGGACGGTTTTTACTTCTTTTATATAGCCATCAACGGCCAGACGCTCACCAGCGATTAACAAACGATGATTGACACGACTGCCTTTTAATACAAGTTGTGTATCAGGTAAATCATTAATATTCATCATTAAACGAGGCGCCATACGGAAAAAATCACCGCCTCGATCGGGTTCATATTCAATTATTTTGCTTACAACAAATTCTTTTGCGCCTAAAGTCACTTTGGTACCCAGCGGAATCTGCAAGGCTTGCAATAGGCGTTGCGCGACCCAAACCTCACCCGGTTTAGGAGCCCCTTTGTTAATGTATCGTTCGCCAAAGGCTTCGTTACTGAGTTGCACCTTACCACGTAATGGATAGTGATCATCGACGGCCTTGACTTCGACTAACTGAACCTCATCACCCACCAAAATCACACTACGTAATAACATCATGTATGAATATGAAACGTCATAATTTTTAGTTAACTCGATTCGTTCAGGATTAATAGGAATCTTGGCTGCGATGACGAAATCAGCAGCGAGTAATTCACTGGATTGCTCCTGCATTGCTCGTTCAACACGATTGGTAAAAAAACCAACCGTGGTAATACTGGCGACACAGATCACCAGCGCCATGGCTAACAGGCTCAACTCACCGGCCTTCCAGTCTCGTAATAAGAATCGTAGTGATAATTTAAACATGGGCCATACTATAATTGTTTCCTGTCACTATTCTAGTCATTCTCTTTTGCATTCTCACAATGTCACATTTTTCCCCCGTCATTCCCACAGGGCACTTTTCCCGCGAAGGCGGGAATCCATAACTATGTACAAGAACTAGATTCCCGCCTTCGCGGGAATGACAAACGAACAAGAATGACAGTGTAAAGTGTAATTAGTTATTCGCCTGATCAGATAAAACTTCGCCACCGGACAAAGTGATGACCCGCTCGCATTTAGTCGCCAGTTTAGTGTCATGGGTGGCAATGACCAGACTGGTCTGGCGTTCCTGGTTAAGCTCAAATAAAAGATCAACGATATTTTGTCCTGTTGAAAGATCCAGGTTACCCGTGGGTTCATCGGCAAATAACAGGGTCGGTTCAATCACGAAGGCACGCGCAATCGCGCAACGTTGTTGTTCCCCGCCCGATAGTTGATTGGGGTAATGGTCCAATCGATGCGACAAACCCACCCGTTCGAGAATCGATAGCGTTTTCTCTTTTGCCTTGCTGGAATTCAGGATTTCCATCGATAACAGCACATTTTCGTAGGCCGTTAAGTGCTGTAATAATTGGAAAGATTGGAAAATAAACGCCACTTTACCTGCACGTAATTGCGCGCGTGCATCTTCCGTTAATTTGGTAATATCTTGATTGGCAAAGTAAATTTCACCTTCACTGGGCAAATCCAGGCCGGCCAACAATCCTAACAGTGTGGTTTTTCCCGAGCCCGATGCCCCCACAATGGCATTGGTACTGGCGGCACTAAATGTTAAATTAATGGTCTTAAGAATTTGTAGGGGTTTGTCCCCGGTCGTCAGTATTTTACTGACATTCACTGCTTTTAAAAAAGGTGTATTCATGCGTCGTCTAGCTCTACTTGTCTCGTTTTGTTTGTTTTTATTTCAACCGCTGACCACAACGGCAGCTGAATCGAAAATCCTGGTGCTGGGCGATAGTTTAAGTGCCGCCTATGGCATAGAACGCTCGCAGGGTTGGGTTTACCTACTGCAGGATCACCTGAATTCAAACGGTAAATCCTATCGGGTCATTAATGCCAGCGTCAGCGGCGAAACCACCCGTGGCGGCCTGACTCGATTACCACGTTCATTAAAACAACACCAACCCAACATTGTGATTATTGCATTAGGTGGAAATGACGGACTACGAGGTCTCCCCCTTAAAGAATTTCGTAAGAATCTGGACGAAATGATCACACTAGCCAAGTCATCAAATGCAAAAGTCGTGTTATGTGGTGTTCGAATCCCTCCCAATCTTGGTCTCACCTATGTAACCCGGTTTATCCATACTTATACGGACATTGCAATCAAACACGAAGTTCCGCTGGTGCAATACATACTTAAAAATGTATCCAGCGATATTAATTTAATGCAGGATGACGGTATTCATCCAACCGCGGAAGCTCAGCCGATTATCCTAAAAAATGTATTATCTGAATTGAAATCGGTTATTTAATCGTGAATCCCTAACTTTAAAAGTCGAATTCGTGTTCCGGTTTTTATTCTTGCTGGTTTTATTCTGCCGATTTAGTCTTCGGCCGCCAACTCAACAAAGATCCTGCTAAAATAATCCAGGCGCTCACCTAAATACGCACGTTGTTCATCCGTCACGGTTTCACCAAAGGCCAACATCAGGGCTTTGACCTGCTTGCTGTTATAAATGAGTTTCGCCTTGTGTTCTTCGCTTTGATAATCTTCCGGGGTATTGATCAGGTTAAGCAGTTGCTCTCTTTGCTGCTCCTCCGATAGCCCATCATTAAACAGAATTTCTTTTAATCCAGCCTGCCACGCCAATCTGAATTTCATTCGATCTTCATAAACCGGTTTGAACTTTTCGGGCCAGGATCTTAATAAGGCTTCTTGCTCAGAACTTAATTCACCATTCCATTCAGTGAAATTATCGACCATTTTATCTCGGCCTTTTTCGAGCCTTTCTTCCCTGGTCGTTTCAGCAAACTCCTCTTGCATTTCCTTATTCTGCTCTTCTAAGGTTTCAATCAATTCTTTCTTTTGTTTATCATCAAGTGTTAAAAACAATTCTGTCATCTCGGGTGAAATGCGATCACGCAAGGCATGCCAGTAGCTTAAAAATTTGCTAAAAATAATCTCGGCACGTTCATCGGTAAGGCCTTGCTGTGTATATTGTTTTATCTCTTTTAAATCTTCAGCATAAATGGGTAGTTGAGATTTACGATGCCATTTCATTAATTGCTCTATACGTTTATCGACATCGGTTTCCTGTTCTTCGGAAAGGGTAATAAAATCATTGACCATACCCGCCAACACCCAGTCCGCATTATTGTATAGCGTTTTAAAACTACAGGCAGAAAGCACCAGTACGATACTGGCCAGTAAAAATAGCTTGAGGGCTGATTGG
>CAMYMO010000271.1 GCA_947259425.1 uncultured Ectothiorhodospiraceae bacterium
GCAGTAACGGCTTGTTTAATTCCGTCAAATCCTTGCTGTGACTGCAGCTGCTTGATCGCCGCTTCGGTGGTTCCGCCTGGCGATGTCACTCTGGCACGTAACTGTGCCGATGTTTCTTCGGCGTCTATAGCCAGTTTAGCGGCCCCCAGTGCAGTTTGCAGGGTTAACGCGCGGCTGGTTTCAGCGCTCAGTCCCAATTCGACACCGGCTGTTTCGATGGCCTCCATCATATAGAAGAAGTAAGCCGGTCCACTACCCGAGACGGCGGTCACGGCATCGAGCTGTTCTTCCTGCTCGACCCAGATCGCGATGCCAATGGAGGACATAATCTGTTCCGCTGCTCTGCGTTGTCGTTCGAGTACCTGTTGGTTTGCGTAGAGGCCAGTTGCACCGCATTGTACAAGGGCTGGGGTATTGGGCATGCTGCGTACGATGGCAGACTCCTGGCCAAGCCAGGCTTGCAGGGTAGCGCAGCGTAAGCCGGCTGCGATGCTTAACAAAAGAGGTGAATTTTTAATCTCCAGCGCTTGCAACACAGATTTCATCACCTGTGGTTTGACGGCAAGCACGATCACATCGGAACGATCGGCTACGTCCTGGTTGCTGTTAGCCGGAGTGATACCGAAGGTCGAGGCCAACTTGGCAACTTTTTCGTCATTCGGATCCGCAACATGGATCTGTTTGGGATCATCGACGCTTTCACTCAGGCCGCCAATTAAGGCCGTCGCCATATTGCCCGCGCCGATAAATCCTATTGATAGTGTAGCCATGCCCTTAATTTAACAGGCTTTACCTGCAATGTCAGTCAGGGCGATGTCCTACTCCGCATCTAATTAGTCGATCGTGGATTTGCTTGGCCTTGGTCCAAAAATATCAGTACCGATTCGCACGATAGTCGCGCCTTCCATAATCGCTGCCTCCATATCATTACTCATTCCCATGGATAATGTATCAAGATTATGGCCGTGTCTGTTTAGATCCGTGAAAAGGGCTTTAAGCTTGGCAAAAGCCGCACGCTGTTTATCAAAATCTGATTCAGCTGCCGGCAGCGCCATTAAGCCGCGAAGCCGCAGATTCGGCATGGCTTCAACTGCCTTAGCGAGGTCGGGTAACGCAACCGGGTCGATTCCGGCTTTGCTGTGTTCTTTGCTAATATTGACTTGTAGGCAAATATTAAGCGCCTGAGTCGAGTTTCGTTGATCATTCAAACGCTGTGCTATCTTTAGTCTATCGACACTGTGTACCCAGTGGAATGCAGTGGCAATGGCGGCCGTTTTGTTGCTTTGGCAAGGTCCAATGAAATGCCATTCACATTTGCTAGCCGTTAAGGCCTTTATTTTTTCAAGCGCCTCTTGCAGGTAATTCTCACCGAAGCGGTGTTGGCCTGCTGTGATGGCGGATTGAATATCTTCAATAGGACGGGTTTTAGAGACCGCCAATAACTGAATCTCATCAGCCTTTCGGCCAGCAGCCTGTGCGGCACTTTCGATACGCTGATGTATTTTGTTTAGTTGTTGAGCAATTTGTGTCAATCTCGTCATGGAATGTGCGCTTGTCGCAATTTTGCATTAAAGTTAAGGTTTAGACTTATCAATAAGATACCGATAACAATTGAATTAGCAAATTAAGAGAAACCGACTTCGGGAAACATATGGATATTACAGAGTTACTCGCCTTTAGTGTTAAAAATAAGGCTTCAGATTTACATCTCTCCGCTGGATTACCGCCGATGATTCGGGTTGATGGCGATGTGCGCCGCATCAATGTCCCGGCGCTGGAACATAAAACCGTGCATGCGTTGATTTACGATATTATGAACGATAAACAACGTAAGGATTTTGAAGAATATTTCGAAACCGATTTCTCATTTGAGTTACCTGAGATAGCTCGCTTCCGGGTCAACGCCTTTAATCACAACCGAGGCGCCGGTGCGGTTTTTCGTACCATTCCATCCAAGATCCTGACCCTGGAAGATCTGGCCTGTCCATCCGTATTCAAAGATGTGTCTGATCAGCCACGTGGCATCGTGTTGGTTACCGGGCCGACCGGTTCAGGTAAATCGACCACGCTGGCCGCAATGATTGACTATAAAAATGAAAATGAGCATGGTCACATCTTAACAATTGAAGACCCGATCGAATTTGTGCACGAGAGTAAAAAATGTCTGGTTAACCAACGAGAGGTGCACCGTGACACCCTGGGTTTTGGTGAAGCCCTGCGCTCAGCCTTGCGTGAAGATCCGGACATCATCCTGGTCGGTGAGATGCGGGATCTGGAAACCATTCGCCTGGCGCTCACTGCGGCGGAAACCGGTCACCTGGTGTTTGGTACCTTACATACCAGTTCTGCCGCCAAAACCATTGATCGGATCATTGACGTGTTCCCGGCTGCGGAAAAAGGTATGGTACGTTCGATGTTGTCTGAATCATTACGTGCGGTGATTGCACAGACGCTTTTGAAGAAG
>CAMYMO010000272.1 GCA_947259425.1 uncultured Ectothiorhodospiraceae bacterium
ATTTTGGTCACAAATGTTTGGCGACCGACACCCGCACCAGAACTATCTCCACAATCATTTATATACGCGAGAATCCATCGTTCTGTTGATGTTGTTTACGATCCTCAATAGGCTATTAATAGCCTGATAGTCTAAATGGGGTCAGGCCTTGCATTAACACATTACGAAAATACATGTAGCATTGCATGACGTGCCCCCGTTATTCCATTAACTACTAAGCGTGTGGCATTGCAAGACCTGACCCCGTTATTTCCTTCTCCCTGCAGTCGTGATCCCAAAGATTTCGTTTAGGTAACACACAAGAACAGCCCCGATGTCAAACACATTGAGTGTCTGGCACCGGGGCCTTTTGTTTACTGATTACGTTGTTGTAACCAGTAACAAATGAGCATCCTACAACTTAGTCTGCCTCGATTTTGATGCTATGCCGTTTTGCACTTTCGAGTTTCGGTAAAGTTACCTCTAACATACCGTCTTTAAATACTGCCTTGATATTCGATTCATCTACGGCAGCCGGGAGAGTGACGGTACGTAGAAAACTACCAGTGTGGATTTCACGCCGATAGAATTCACCTTTTTCTTCCTTGGTTTCTTTACGCGTGGAACCACGGATCGTTAAAGTGAATTGGGTCGTAGATACTTCCAGATTCTCTTTTTTGATTCCGGGTAGTGCAGCACGGACCAGGATGTTTTCGTCCTGATCAATCACATCGACCTGGGGCAGGTTTTCACTGAGTTGAAGATGCTCAGACCTAAACGGTCGTGTCCATCCATGGGGAATGATATTTTCAAACATCCGCTCGACCTCTTCCAACACGCTCATTGGCCGAAACGGTACGACATTTTCGCTTTCGGTTTTCTTGACGGGTTCAGTAGCCATGACACACCTCCTTGGTTTGAACAAAAGTGGTGCGATCGGGCTATGGTTAATAGCTACCGGTCGTTGCCTACAGATTACACCTCCCTATTAGCAAGTATACATATTCATCAGAAATTAGCATTGATCAGGGTCAAGACTTCTTAAGTTACCCTTATTTTTCTTATAAATGTTGTTTTATGGCATGAGAAATCCAATGGGGTCACAACCCAAATATTACTCTGACCCCGTTTTTCCGTAATAATTATGGCTTCATTGCGCATGCTGATTGTAATTTCCCAAGTGAAGAAACGTTATAACCAACGGACTTAAGCTGCGGCAAAACACGGGCCAGTGTCTTTGCAGTAGCAATACCTCTTTCCCTTGCATCATGCATAATGATAATCGAGCCCGGCTGAACCAGTTTTTGAATGTACCAGCTGTGGAATTGACTGGAAGAAGTAAAATTATCAAACGGATAGATATCACCTATGATTATTTGGTACTCATAAGACTTTATCTCTTCCACGATATCGCTGTTATAAAATGCCGTACCCGGGCGAAACCACTTGATAGTTTGATATTCAGATAGAACGACATGTGTCTTGTTAATGCTATCTTTGAGCTCCACCTCATTAAGCGCAATGGTAACGGTTTCAGTATAGGTATGATTGGCAAGTTCATGGCCTTCGCGTGTAATGCGTTCTAATAATTCGGTATGTTGCTCAGCACGCATACCGACAATAAAAAATGTTGCCGTAACATTATTGTCTCTTAGCACATCGAGAATGCGTGGTGTCGAGATTGGATCAGGGCCATCATCAATCGTCAACCCGACAGCATTATGCTCACAGGGTACAATGAACGTCGCATTTGAAAAGAGCTTTGGTCCAGTAATACGAATCGTCACCACTGAAACAATTGCAAGAACAGGTATGACAAGAATAATGAGAGCGAATTTTAAGAATTTAATTCTCACAGTTCTCCTAATATAAAGGGGACGAGAGAATTATTATTGACCAGTGGTTAATTAAAAATCTCTCCGACCCCTTCAATTCGTGCCTTTAATCATATGGCTTACCTGAATAAGACGTCGAGAATTTTTTCACGAGCGGATTAAGAAGGAACCTTGTTAACCTCTACAAATTCTCTGACTTTTCGATAACTCTGGCAACAGAAGGAGAAATCAAGTAGTGACTTACAGGGTCAGCCATTAGCCGATCCCGTTATTTCTCACCTATTACGACTTACAGGGTCAGGTCTTGCGTAAACACATAGTGGTTAAACATGTGGCATTGCAAGACCTGACCCCGTTATTTCATTATTGCGTTATTTATTACCTATTAAATCTAAAAAATATTTTATTTTGTTTCAATTTTAATCCATGCTGCTAGCTTTCGTTGTTCTGGATTTACAAATTTAACCTCCACATAAGATCCTGGTTTCATATTAGAAAAGGAGCCTTTTAAATTGGTGAGCTTGGCTTTACTTCGATCCAACCAGATTTTGGAGTGCTTGCCGACTGAAATAGTGTAGCGAGTCTTTTCACTCAGCATAGTAATGGTTTTGTTTTTGTTATCCACCTTTTCAATAGTACCCA
>CAMYMO010000273.1 GCA_947259425.1 uncultured Ectothiorhodospiraceae bacterium
ACGTTATGTATATAAAATGATGGTTCATTTCGCTTGCTCGATAGAGTAATCAAGCAGCGCGTCTCTGTCGAGGGCTTTCTGATCTACTTTTAAATAGGCCACGCCGTCTTCCGGAATCACTACCGCCTCGGCCACACCGCGTATCGCTGTCAGATGCATCACCAGCGCCTGTGCATCAGACTTATCAACCGGTCCGACATTCAGCAATTCGCTGCTCAAATAGGGTGGTTGGCGCATTGATATGACCATACCAAGCCAGAGCCCAACTAATACGGCATTGAGCATAAAGACATGACTTGCCCCCAGGTTTTCACTCACCCAACCGGCACAGGTTGCGCCGAAAAAGGCCCCCAGAAACTGGGCACTGGAAAACACTCCCATCGCCGTGCCTTTGTGCGCAGCCGGAGCAAACTTGGCAATCAGTGAGGGCAGACTCGCCTCGAGTAGGTTGAAACCCACGAAAAAGAGCCACAGGCACATGACCAGCACCCACCAGTTGTTGTACTGCCACCATATAAGTAAGCAAGCACTCGCTAACGCCAGCACAGACATTATAACTACTTGTTTTAATTGGCGTTTTTTCTCACCAATGACAATGAATGGGATAACAAGCACCAGTGACAAGGCCATCACGGGTAAGTACACCGCCCAGTGATTTGCGACCTCGAAATGGTGAGTTTTCACCAAAATCAACGGCAATGTGAACATCGTCGCCGTCATCACAAAATGCAACACGAACACGCCTAAATCAAGACGCAACAGCTGGGGATGACGCACCACCCTGCCCAGCCAGTTAAATTCAACCTCGGTATCACGATGAAAACGGGTGGTAATCGGCGTCGGTACAACCAACACGATGATGGCCAGGGCCAGGGCAGCCAGCCCGGCGGTCGTCCAGAATATGCCCGATACACCAAACCAGCTATGTAAAACCGGCCCCATAATGATGGCGATGGCAAAGGCCAGGCCAATGCTCATCCCAATCGAGGCCATCACTTTTAAGCGATGCTCTTCGCGGGTTAAATCCGCCGCCAGCGCCATGACGGCGCTGGCAATCGCGCCCGAGCCTTGTAAGGCCCGCCCAATAATGACCCCAGTGAGGCTATCAGCCAAAGCGGCGACCACGCTGCCAATGGCGAACACGATCAAGCCACCAATGATAATCGGTTTGCGCCCGATTCGATCGGACAATCGACCCAAAGGGATCTGAAACAGGGCCTGGGTCAGGCCGTAAATACCAATGGCAATCCCCGCCAGCGTGGGCGTAAAGCCTTCCAGATTCTCAGCATAAATGGCAAAAACGGGCAGCACCATAAACAGGCCAAGCATGCGGGTCGCAAAGACCCCCGATAAGGCCATGGCCACACGTTTTTCGCTGGAATTCATTGGGTTAGGTTGTGTCACTTAAAAATCTTTAATTGTTATTAATGACTTTGCATCAAGTACCTCAAGGGGCGTATATTAGCAGGTTTGGATTTGCCTGAGTAAAAGAGTTGTTATGGATACCATTCACATTCGTGGGGCTCGTACCCACAATTTAAAAGACATTGACCTGGATCTGCCGCGCGACAAGATGATCGTGGTCACCGGGTTATCTGGTTCAGGGAAATCCTCGCTGGCCTTCGATACCATTTATGCAGAAGGTCAACGTCGCTACGTTGAATCACTGTCATCCTATGCGCGGCAATTTTTATCGATGATGGAAAAGCCCGATGTCGATCATATTGAAGGCTTGTCGCCAGCCATTTCGATCGAGCAAAAATCAACATCGCATAATCCACGTTCTACGGTCGGTACGATTACCGAAATCTATGATTATTTGCGTTTATTATTCGCGCGCGCCGGCGAACCACGCTGTCCCGATCACGATATTGTGCTGGATGCGCAAACCGTCAGCCAGATGGTCGATCAAATTCTCAGCTTTGCGGAAGGCACTAAACTCATGCTGTTGGCACCGGTCATTGAAGATCGCAAGGGTGAACATTTGTCGGTTTTCGATTCATTACGTGCTGATGGCTTTATTCGTGCCCGCATTGATGGCGATGTCTATGAACTGGATGATCCACCCACCCTGGATCTTCGTCGCAAGCATACGATCGAAGTGGTCGTTGATCGGTTTAAAGTGCGAGATGACATTAAACAACGCCTTGCAGATTCAATTGAAACCGCATTACAGTTAGCGGATGGTCGCTGCCGTATTGCCTTCATGGATGGCGAACAGGAAGACATGATCTTTTCAGCGCGATTTGCCTGTCCTGAATGCGGTTACTCAATCACAGAATTAGAACCACGTCTTTTTTCGTTTAACAATCCGGCCGGCGCGTGCCCGAGTTGTGATGGTTTGGGCATTCGACAATACTTTGATCCAAACCGCGTCGTTGCCCTGCCTGAATTAAGCTTAAGTGCCGGTGCAATTCGTGGCTGGGATAAACGTAATATGTATTAC
>CAMYMO010000274.1 GCA_947259425.1 uncultured Ectothiorhodospiraceae bacterium
ATCTTCGCCTTTGATTAATGGTTCCATGTAGGTGCGACAAGCTTTCGTTATGCCATAACCATCTTTGGTGATGAAGTTTTCTGGCATCATCTTCTCAACGTTAGCCACCTTGCTTAAGTCGGCCATGCCCACTTTCCACTTGAATGGTTTGTTTGAGATACGATCAACGGTAGGCATAACGGAGTTATGACCTTTCAATGCAAACGCAACCGCTGCTTTACCCATTGCATAAGCCATATCAACATCAGTCTTAGAGGCAATGTGACGTGCCGCGCGTTGTAGGTAATCCGCAACCGCCCAGTGATTTTTCAGACCCAATTCAGATTGAATCATGCCACTGATGACCGTCGCTGCACCACCCAACTGGCTGTGACCAAACGCATCTTTTAGACCGCTTTCCGCGAGGAAACGACCGTCTGGGTAATGAACGCCTTCAGAAACAACCACTGAACAGTAACCGTGTTTCTTAACCAGTTGATCAACACGGGCGAGGAATTTCTCCTGGTTGAACTCTACTTCCGGGAACAGGATAACGGTTGGGATTGGCGTATCGTCGGTTGAGGCCAAACCACCAGCAGCCGCGATCCAGCCGGCGTGACGACCCATGACCTCTACAATAAATACTTTGGTCGAAGTCTTGCACATAGAGGCAACATCAAATGAAGCTTCACGTGTTGATACGGCAACATATTTAGCAACTGAGCCGAAGCCTGGGCAGTTATCCGTAATCGGTAGATCGTTATCAACCGTTTTCGGTACGTGGATTGCCTGGATTGGGTAACCCATTTCTTCAGATAATTTAGAGATCTTGTAACAGGTATCTGCAGAGTCGCCACCACCATTATAGAAGAAGAAACCGATGTTATGCGCCTTGAACACTTCGATTAAACGTTCGTATTCACGACGATTTTCTTCCAGTGATTTTAATTTGAAGCGACAAGAACCGAACGCACCAGAAGGTGTGAAGCGCAAGCCTTTAATCGTTGCAACAGATTCTTTTGAGGTATCGATTAGATCTTCGGTTAAAGCACCGATGATACCGTTGCGACCTGCATAGACTTTACCAATTTTATTGCTTTTACGTGCAGCTTCGATTACGCCTGCGGCACTGGCATTAATGACCGCAGTAACACCACCGGATTGCGCGTAGAACGCATTCTTAACAGGCTCTTTAGGCTTACTCTTGCGTTTAGTGGTTTTCTTCTTGGCGGATTTCTTTTTAGCAGGTTTTTTCTTACCGGCTTTCTTTTTAGTTACCTTTTTCTTGGTAACTTTCTTTTTCGCTACTTTCTTCTTAGCAGCTTTTTTCTTAGCTTTCTTTTTCGTGGCCATTGAATTTACTCCATTTAGCTTTTGTACGAATGATTAAAATTAATGTTTAAAAAGTATTTAGTTAATATCTACTGGTCTGAATTCTGTTTAAGTTCTTTCTCCCCATACTCGGCCTCGATATCGCGACCATAACGCTCTCTTAGCGTCGAGGTGATCAAGCGAATTTCGTCTTTGGTGAAATCAGGCGGTCGTTTATTTGACATAAAAAACAGTGTTTTTCAGCAGATTTTGGGTCGCAAAGGATACTCGATTATGCCGACAATTGCATGCATGATTTGATGATTCTTTTGCCCCGCCTGGTCTTAGCCGCAGGGCACTTTTCCCGCGAATACCCTCTATTAATCTTTTTTGAGGGGCACGATGGGCGGGAATCCAGCTTTTGAAGTATGTGTGGATTTTCCCGCTACTGCGCACGAACACAGGGAGAGATTAACCAGGGGCCGGTCGCTGTTATTCGGTATTAAGTCAGTCGGCTTCTTTGTGTTTGGCAAGCTGTTTGATTCGGGCTTCGATTCGCGCGGTATCATCGCGCAGGGTCTCGATACCGTGATAAAGCTCTTCAACCTCTTCGTGCATAGGTAATACGTCGACTTCCTGTTGCAGGTACTCACGGCTGTTCATCTGGGCGTGCTCTTTATTGCTACGCCACCAGCTGGCCATTTCACGGATGGCCTGTCCGGTTTTATGGGCAATCACATCGCCGGTGACACGTGATAAATGCTCTTCCCAGTCAATGTCGATGTTCTCTAAGACCTTTTTGAATTTTTGCCCGACTTCCACATCACCCGTGATTTTGACCTCACCGTCGAACATCACCTGGGTATCATTAACCAGTGCCAATTTGGCCATGGAAATGGGCCGACCCGAAATCAGGGTGTCAGCTTCGCCCTGATATTGGCTCATGATAACGATACCGTGTATGCCTGGGAGACAAAATAGTTTGATGCCCGTACCGTCTAATTCAATGGCGATGACTTTGTCGCGAAATTGACTGAACTGCACCATGGCCTCCGGATCCATCTTCAAATAGGTATTCACCGCGGTTTCCAACGCTGCCGTGATGGCCATCGTGATTTCCGAGCGGATTGAA
>CAMYMO010000275.1 GCA_947259425.1 uncultured Ectothiorhodospiraceae bacterium
ATCAAGACGATCTGGATAAAGTGTTTCAACCCTTCTTTAGTACTCGTCGTGAAGGCTTGGGCATGGGGCTGGCTTTATCTCGACGTATTGTGAATGCCCATGGCGGTCGAATCTGGGCGGATAATCATCCACAAGGCGGTGCGGTGTTTAACTTTACCATTCCGGTCGCAGGATAATGACTGAAACAGAATTACAAGCAGAAATTATTACCGTTTTCGTGATTGACGACGATGCTTCGATTCGTCGTAGCCTGACTCGATTGTTGAATACAGAAAATTATCGGGTGGAGTCGTTCGCCTCAGCAGATGATTTTTTAAAACGTAAGCCGTATGTTGGGCGTGGTTGCATTCTGCTTGATGTCAGTATGCCCGGCCTTGACGGCCTTTCGTTACAGGCACGATTAATTAAAAGCGGTTTTAATTTACCGATTGTCTTCCTGACCGGGCACGGCGATATTCCAACCAGCGTATCGGCTATGAAAAACGGCGCCAGCGATTTTTTGACCAAGCCCGTCGATGAAAATATTTTATTAACGAGTATTGCGGACGCACTATCCGAGTATCAACAAAGCTATCAATCACATCAACAGGAAAATGCAGTTCGAATGCGTTTGGCAATGCTGACTGAACGCGAGCTCGAAGTGATGCGCCACGTGATAGCGGGTGAACGCAACAAAGAAATTGCAGAGCATTTAGCTATCAGCGAAAAGACCGTTAAGGCACATCGTGGTAAGGTGATGGAAAAAATGGCGGTAACGTCGATTGCCATGCTGGTGCGCATTTGTTTGGAAAATGGCATCGAAGCTTACGAGCCGGAAAATTTATAATTCGCAATGAGTTGTCATCATCAACTGTTAAATAAATTAACCTTCCTTAGTCCGCTCAAACAACGCGGTTTAACTGTACTTATACTCAGTGAATAAGACTTTGGTCCAATAGACAATCCAGGTCGTTTGCTCTTAAGCTGGTGCATCGATACAACTCGGTGACAACTCAGTAACAACTCAGTAATAGGGAAGCGCCATGCGATCAATACCAAATCTTTTTACTCATCTATTTATCTTGGCCAGTATTGTCTTGTTCGCGATGCAGGTATCTGGTTGCGCAAGTGATAGTTATGCCGCGAAAGGCGCGGGTAAAGGTGCAACCACCGGTGCCGTATCCGGTGCCGTGGGTGGTCTGGTGTCGGCATTGGTATTCGGTGGTGACCCCGGTGATGCGATGGCACGCGGTGCGGTTTATGGTGGGGCGGTAGGCGCAACGGCCGGCGGCATGGCCGGTGCAGAAGTGGATCGCAAAATAGCGGCCGAACAGGAAGCCAAACTACAAAAATTACGCACCGAGATAGGGGATGAGGCCTACGAGGGACTCGCCGCCTTAGCCGATTGTGATCATAGTGTTGCCTTAACCCAGGCGAGCAAAGCAAAACAGAATACGAATCCCAATTTTTCCCTGGCAGGACTATGGCTGGAGGCCCTGACCTATTCGGACCAGGGTAATAACGCCAAACTGAGCGCGATGTATCCAACCGTCGTCAAGCAAGACTGGAATATCAAAACGAATGCAGATGCGAAAAACAAATTAGGCAGTGCGCAGAATGCCTTGATGGACATACGCGAGCAATATAAATTACCGCGTGTATGCAGTACTAACTAATATTTTTTGATCATGCCCAAAGACGAACGACTTAAAGAACAAAAGCAAATCGATATCTGATTCCCAAGGAGGAGCATGCAATGAACTGGACACTGAAAACATTACTCATCTTTGTCTGTACAGTTTCTATGTTGACGGGGGTACAGGCAAAGGATAAAGGCCCGGTTGGTTTAACACCGACGGACGAAGATGCGGCGGGCATGGCAAAGAAACCCAATTATTCTCCCTATGCCGGTCGAGGCTTTCCTACACAGGTTTATTGGGGCGATACCCATGTCCATACCGACAACTCACTGGACGCGCGTGGTTTTGGTGTGACCATCGGGCCGGAAGAGGCATTTCGTTTTGCCCGAGGTGAAGAGGTGACCACCAGTCACGGCATGCGCTTTAAACTTTCACGTCCATTGGACTGGTTAGTGGTGTCCGATCACTCTGATGGCATGGGCGCAATGAAGGAGATCATTGCCGGTAATGCCAATCTATTAAAAGACCCGACGGTTAAAAAATGGCACACGGCCATGCGCACCGGTGGTGATGAAGCATTCAAGGCCACCATGGAAGTGATCAATGCCTTCAGCCAGGGCAAGGTCCCTAAGGTTGTATTAGATCGCACTTTTCAACAGACCGTATGGGACGACTATATCGACATTGCCGAAAATTACAACGAGCCGGGACGCTTCACCGCGATGATCGGTTATGAATGGACCTCGACAGAAAAGGGTAACAACCTGCATCGCAATGTACTCTATCGTGACGGCGGTG
>CAMYMO010000276.1 GCA_947259425.1 uncultured Ectothiorhodospiraceae bacterium
ATCGGATAGTTTACCCATCGGTCCGACTGAATGACTGTCATCAAGTGTGACGGTGATGGGCATGTCCTTTACCAATACCTTGACGATCGCCAATGGCATTTTCATGCCGGTTTCCCGTTGGGCATAGATCATTACATAGTCCGTGTCCGCTATTGTTTTGCCTAAGTCCGGATCGATGTTGACATTAACCACCAGCTTGGCGGCGCCTTGATTGGTTTGCGCAGTCGGGTTACTGGTAAGATTGTTTTGTTCGGTTTCCACCCCTAATTTTTGTTGTGCATTGGCGATTAAAGTTCGAACCTCTTGTGTGGATTTAGGATCATCGCTGAGTAATGGCAGCAGTGTTTGCCAGAGTGCCAATGCCTTGGAAATATCACCACTGCTATAATAACCCATGCCGGCGAGCCAGAGAGCGGTCTTATTGTTGGGTTCGAGTGCCAATGCTTTTTTAACAAGTTCAAACGGCTCACCGCTTATATCACCCTTACGTGCCATCGCCAGATTATCCGCCAGGCCCAATAGCACCACGGGTTGCTCGCCAACCAGTGCATGAAGTTTACGATACGCGTCAACGGATTTCTGGTATTGTTTTTGGAAAGAATAACTGCGTGCCAGCATATACCAGCCGTCCTGGTCGCTGGGGTCAGCGGCTAAGCGTGCTTCCAACTTTGTGATCGCATCAGCCAGCCCCGTTGCATGTTTTTCCTGTTGTTGGTGTGGGTTGGTCGTGTCTTTCGCACTGGTTGGAGTTTGCTTCGTTAATAAATCAGGCGATCCCCAGTATTGATAAAGACCAAATGCAGAAAAAGGGATAATCGTTAAAAAAATCAAAATAGTTCGTTTGTAATGTGTCGGTAACTCAGTCGCTAGCTGCGAATATTTTTGCTCGTCCGTGTCATCTAACAAGGATGATTCGATTTCATTCTTGATTTGCTGATATTGAGTCTGGTCGACTTGAGCATTTTTAAATTGTGTTTCGAGTTCAGCCAGACGTTCTTTGGCAATATTGATATTAAGTTGTTTATTGTCATCAAAGTTGCTGATTTGACGTCCGAACAAAGCCGGAGCGATTAGCCAGATCACGATTGCAAGTAATGCAAAGGCCAGGAATATAAAGCCCATCATGGTTTGTTTTCCTCATCATCTAGTAATTGCTGGCTGCGTTTGTGATCGTCTTCGCTGAGTTCGACGGGTTTAGCTTTGTTGCGATTTTTGATGTTGATAAGCAACATAATGACGGCGACAAATAATAAGATAAATGGACCAAGCCATAAGAATGAAGTTACTGGGTCAAGCGGTGGGTTATATAAAACAAACTCACCATAGCGATTTACCATGTATTCTAGGACTTGTTGATCGGTTTGGTTGGTTTTCACCATTTCGTAAATCTTATCACGCAGGTCGAGTGCTAATTGCGAGTTGGAATCGGCCAGGTTCTGGTTTTGACAGACCAGGCAACGTAATTCATCAACCAGCTGGTGGTAGCGACGTTCCTGTTCCGAATCGTCAAAATTACGCACTTCAACGCCAGCGTAAATCATAGTGGAAAGACTTAAACATAACAAACTGATGAGTACAAAGCCGGTAGCGTGCGAGAAGTTTAATCTTGTTAGCTGCATTAATTTAATTTCGCTTTTAGTTTTCGGATTTTAATTTATTAATTAATGGTAACACGGTGTTTTTGATTTCATCAGGATACAACGGGCCGATATATTTAAAACGGATAATGCCTTTTTTATCGATTATAAAGGTTTCCGGTACGGCATAGACGCCATAATCAATTCCAACACTTCCATCGTTGTCGGTAACCACGACTCGATATGGATTGCCGGTTTTTTTAAGTAAATCTTTGGCCAGCTTATCGGAATCACGATAGTTCAAACCGATCAGTGGTACGATGTCTGCTTTGGCGAGCTGCATTAAATAGGGATGCTCACTTCGACAACCGACACAATCCGAGGTCCAGGTGTTCATCATCCAGACCTTACCTTTTAATAACTCCGGACCAAATTTAACATTGGGGGCATTGAGTCGTGGTAAAGAAAAGGCCGGTGCAGGTTTGTCGATCAATGGCGACGGAACATAACGCGGATCATTTTGCAGGCCAATCGCGAGAAAGATAACCAGTATGATAAAAATAGCTAATGGAATCAGATAACGTAACATCAGGCGGGTTCTCCAACCATCGCGTTTTTTTCAAGCGCATTGGATTTACGTTTATTCTTTTGTCGATAACGCCGGTCAAAGCTGGCGACCAATCCGCCCAGTGACATGAACACCGCACCAAGCCAGATCCATCGGATAAACGGTTTATGATAAAGGCGAAGCGTCCACGCACCTTGTTGGCCACGTTGTTCACCTAAAGCAACAAACAGATCTCGGGTCAGGCCGGCATCAATCGCGGCTTCGGTCATCGGGTTTTGTTGTGAAAAATAAATACGTTTTTGCGGTTTCATGCTGGCGACGACCGTATCATTTTTGGTAATCACGATGTCACCTTCGTGGCCGCGATAATTGGGTCCTATAACCGGGTTGGCACCATTGAAGCGATAGGTATAGTCATCCATTTGAAAAGACTCACCGGGTTTAAGCAGCACATCTTTTTTGCTCGAATAATTCGAGGTTAAGGTAATGCCGATACAAAATATCGCAACGCCGATATGGGCGATGTGGGTACCAAAATAAGAGGGGGGTGTTTTCTTTAGTGAGCTAAACGACAGGCCCTGGTTTTTATAGCGCTGCAGAAAACTGATAGCGGTCATGATCAACACCCACCAGGCTAAGGTCATTCCGAGTAACGCATAAAATGAGAAAAACGACATTAACATCACACTGGCGGCGCCGAGGATAAGGCTAATGACAAACGGGATAAGTTTATAGATCTGGCGTCCGGCATCATCTTTTTTCCAACGTAACAGCTGACCAAAGCCGAGTAATAACGCCAACGGCGTTCCAAGTAACACAAAAATAAAATTAAAGAAAGGAAAGCCGACTGAGTATTTACCCAAATCAAGTGCAACGGTAAAGATCGGAAATAAGGTGCCGCCTAAAATGCAGATGGCCATCACCACCAGAAAAACATTATTCAGTAATAATGCCGTCTCGCGTGAGAGCACCGAAAACTGACTGTGGGATTTGATTATGGGTGCGCGGATCGCAAACAAGGCTAATGAGGCACCGACTACTAAAGCGAGGAAGATCAAAATAAACACACCCCGTTCCGGATCGCTGGCGAAGGCGTGCACCGAGGTCAGCACACCGGAGCGCACCAAAAAGGTCCCTAACAAACTCAAAGAAAAAGCAAAGATGGCCAACAGTGCCGTCCAGGCCTTAAAGCTGCTGCGCTTGTCCGTCACCGCCAATGAATGGATCAAAGCCGTGCCGACTAACCAGGGCAGGAAGGAGGCATTTTCAACCGGATCCCAGAACCACCAACCGCCCCAACCTAATTCATAATACGCCCACCAGCTACCCAGGGTGATGCCGAGGGTGAGAAAGATCCAGGCCACATTGGTCCAGGGTCGAGACCAGCGCGCCCAGGCCGAATCAAGGCGATTGCTCCACATCGCGGCAATCGCAAAGGCAAACGCAACCGAAAGGCCAACATATCCCATGTATAACATCGGCGGGTGGATGGCCAGGCCAGGGTCTTGTAGCAAAGGATTCAAATCTCGTCCTTGCGCCGGGACCTGTAGCAGGCGTTCAAATGGATTGGAGGTAATGATCATAAACAGTAAAAAGCCGATACTAATCCATCCCATGATTGATACCACTCGTGACAACATCAGGGTCGGGACCTGACGACTAAATATGGTGACCGCAAAAGTCCAAAGGCTTAACACTAAGGCCCATAACAATAACGAACCTTCATGTGCGCCCCACACGGCGGAGACTCGATAAAGCAGCGGTAAGGCGGTATTCGAATTATTGGCGACATATTTAACTGAGAAATCATGGGTCACAAACGCATAGATTAAACAGGCGAAGGCAACACACAACGCAAGAAACTGTGCTTGCGCAGCCGGTTTGGCAACGACCACCAGGTTAGGTATGTTCATCATCGTACCAATAAATGGCAGCACCGACTGAATTACCGCACAGACGAGAGCAACAATCATTGCAAATTGTCCAAATTCTGGAATCATGGGTAGGCCTTATTTTTTTCGCCGGCGGGATTCTTTTTATTCTTTAAGCTATCCGCGACTTCTTGTGGCATATAGGTTTCATCATGTTTCGCCAGGACTTCATCGGCGATAAATACACCTTCGGAATTTAACTTCCCTTTCGCGATGATCGCCTGACCTTCACGAAACAGATCCGGCAGTATGTCTGCAAATTTTACCGTAATGGTTTTTTCGTAATCGGTTACATCAAACTTAACGTCAACCGATTGGGTTGATTTGATCACGCTACCATTGACGACCATGCCACCGACATTAAAGCGTTTGCCACCTGGCGCTTTACCTGCCGCGACCTCACTGGGGGTGAAATACAGCATCAGGTTCTCTTTAAAGGCTAAAAAGGCAAAGCCACCGGCAACGAACACACCGAGTAGCATGATGATAATTAATTTTAATCGACGGGCGCGGGCGGGATGCATTAGTCTTGCTCCTGTTCTAACATTTGATTTATACGTTTACGTAATTTTTTGCTTTCGATAATAGGTAACACCAGGCTAAGGACGAGCACAACTGCGGTAATAGCAAACGCCGACCAGACATAAACGCCATGACCACCCATATAGAAAAATTCATTCATGACCTGATCCTTTAATAATATTTTTTACCCATTGACTACGGCGCTCACGCCAAAGCACTTCATTGCGACTGCGTACTAACAATACGATAATGTAAAACAATTTGAAGGCTACGGCCATGATCAACAATGGGATCAGCATGCGTGTATCGATCGACGGGCTATCAAATTTGGAGACCGTCGGACCTTGGTGCAAGGTGTTCACAAAAATCACCGAGTAGTGAATGATCGGAATATTCACCACCCCCACCAGTGCCAGGATCGAGACCGCTTCGGCGGCTTTGCGTTTGTCTTCAATCGCGCTGTATAAGCCAATGATACCTATATATAAGAATAACAGCAGTAATTCAGACAGCAGGCGGGCATCTCCCCATTCCCACCAGGTTCCCCAGGTCGGTTTGCCCCATATGGAGCCGGTCACCAGCGCGATAAAGGTAAAGCTGGCGCCAATCGATGCACTGCTGAGCATCATAATTTCAGAAAGTTTAATATGCCAGATCAACGCGATCGCACCACTGGTGGCCATCACCACATAAACAAACATCGACATCCAGGCTGCCGGAACATGGATGTATATAATCCGGAAACTGTCTTTTTGCTGGTAATCCGCCGGGGCATAAACCAGGCCACCATAAAGGCCAACGACAAACAGGATCAGGCAAGTGATGCCAAGCCAGGGTAACCATTGGCCTGACCATTTATAGAAGGTAGGGGGTGAGCCCATTTGATGAAACCATTTATACATTTAACTCACACTCATGCGTAATGCCGCCGAACTTGCCCACGGCGACAGACTCAGGGATAAGACTAACATGGCCATCATAACGCTAATAGAAGCAATAATAGGATAACCAGACATATAAGTATTGACGGTTTGGCTGGCGAAAATCAAAACCGGCACATACAGGGGTAATACTAATAGTGACAAAATGACCCCGCCACGTCGTAAGCCCACAGTCAGTGCGACGCCAATCGAGCCGATCGCACTTAAAATCGGGGTTCCAATTAATAACGTTAAAAACAGGATCCCGGTTGCATCAAATGACAGGCCCAACATCATCCCTAAAACCGGGGCGACCAGGGTAACGGGCAGACCGGTGATGATCCAGTGGGCAAGAATTTTTGCCAGCACTAAAAGCGAAGTAGGCTGGGTGCTGATGATCATTTGTTCCAGCGCACCGTCTTCCATATCCGAACGAAACATATGATCGAGGCTGAGTAACGCCGCGAGTAATGTCGCCATCCAGACAATCGCCGGCGCCAAGGTGACGAGCACGCTCGGTTTGGCACGCATACCAAGTTGGAATAAAACTATGACAAGAATAAAAAACAGCATCGGGTTGAGCAGTTCGGCGCGATGGCGAATGGCCAGCAACAAGTCTCGTTTTAAAATGGTGATAAAGACATTCATAACTGAAATCAGCTCAGGTTTAGATCCTTACAGCGATCTTCATTAATGTTGAGATCCTGGTGAGAGGTGACGATGGCCATGCCATTTCGTTGCAGGTGAGCATTAATCATATCTTCAACAATGCCAACGCCGTGTTTATCGAGTGCGGTTAGTGGTTCATCGAGTATCCAGATGGATGTCTCGTTTAACAGGCAGCGTGCCAGCGCAAGGCGACGGCGTTGCCCGGCCGATAAGTCATGCGCAAAGGTGTGTTTCTTTTTGTTCAGGCCCATATCCATTAATGTCTGGTTGATATCGATCGGTTTTGGTTTTTGTTGTTTACCTCTGGCCAGTACCGCAGCGACCTTCAAATTTTCACTGACGCTTAGATCCTGTTTAATGCCGTCAGTATGGCCAACATAACTGAGTTGACTGTGATATTCATCACGTTGTTGCTTGATCGGTTTGCCGCCCCAGTGAACTTCACCTTGCTCGGCGGTCGTCAGGCCACACAAAATTCTTAATAAAGTGGTTTTACCCGAGCCATTTGCACCTCTAAGATGCAGCATTTCACCGGGTTCAAGCTGAAAAGCGAGATCGTTAAATAACCAGCGGTCCTGTTTCTCGGCGCTGAGGTTTTCAGCCGATAAGTGGGCCGCGTGTGTATATAGTTGGGATGCTCGCGTCATAATCTTTGAGGGTATAGTAAAAAATGACTCAGTGGAATATCCGTGCAATGTCGCTGCATCAAACGAAATCAACGCTGAATATTTTGCTATTTTTTGATTCGAACCACTGAAATTGGCTAAAAAATGAGCGTTAGAGTAGTCAGTCGCGATTGCTGGCAGGCTTGGGATAAAAGCCCATAAACCAGGCGGAATTGCTGGCCTGAAGCAGAAAAAGCGGGCTAAAGCCCGCTTTTATATTAATGTTTATTGTAAGTGCTGGGGTTCGGGTCGTTCGTGACCGGCTTCTTTTAAGCGTTTAAGGTAGTTATTCCACAAGGTGTCATAGTCTTTACCCAGGTTGTACAGGGTATCCCATGAATAAATCCCGGTATCGTGGTTGTCATCAAAAAACAGTTGCACGGCGTAGTTGCCCACCTGTTCGATCTTGGTGATGTTTACGTCCTGTTTGCCAATTTGCAGAACTTCCTGTCCAGGTCCGTGGCCCTGTACTTCGGCGGATGGAGAATTTACGCGGAGATACTCAGCACTCAGTTGGTATTTTTCACCGGTGTTAAATTCAAGCTCAAGGGTGTGAGCCTGTGAGTGATATGTCAGGTTAGTTGGGATGTGTTTTTCAGCCATGTTCACTGCCTCTAAAAATAGATTTCATTACAACCGTTAATTTTGTTTACGGTTGATTATATAAAGTTAAAGAATATAACGACTCAGATCTTCATTTTCAGCCAGGTCGCTTAAATGTCTATCAACATATTCAACGTTGATGGTAACGCTTTCGCCATTTAGGTCTGATGCGGCAAACGAAATTTCTTCTAACAGTCGTTCCATCACTGTGTGTAACCGGCGCGCCCCAATATTTTCGGTACGTTCGTTGACTTGCCAGGCCACTTCGGCAACTCGCTCGATACCTTTGGCCTCAAAGACAAGATTAACGTCTTCGGTTTCAAGTAACGCGCTATATTGTTCAGTCAGAGATGCGTCCGGCTCGGTCAGGATGCGCACAAAATCTTCGGTCGAGAGTGCACTTAACTCAACGCGAATCGGAAATCGGCCTTGTAGTTCGGGTATCAGGTCTGAGGGTTTCGATACATGAAAGGCACCGGAGGCAATAAACAAAATATGATCGGTTTTAACCATACCGTATTTCGTGGTCACGGTGGAACCTTCAACTAAAGGCAATAAATCACGTTGTACACCTTCACGCGAGACATCGGCACCGCCACTTTGTTCGCCGCGTTTGGCGATCTTGTCCATCTCATCGAGAAACACGATGCCATTTTGTTCGACTTGTTCTAACGCACGCGTCTTGATTTCATCTTCATTGATTAAGCGCGCGGCCTCGTCATCAATTAAATGTTTTCGTGCCTGAGAAATAGGTAGCTTGCGTGATTTCTTTTTTGTGCCACCCATGTTGGCAAACATGCCCTGCAACTGGCTGGTCATTTCTTCCATGCCGGGAGGGGCCATGATCTCAACGCCAACCCCCGGTGCATTCACTTCTATTTCAATCTCTTTGTCGTCTAATTCGCCTTCGCGTAATTTTTTACGAAATTTCTGACGTGTTTCATTATGACGATCGGTTTCGGTCTCTTCGCCTTCGCTATTAAAGCCAAAGGTATTACCGCGTGCCGGTGGCAATAAAATATCGAGAATACGTTCTTCGGCTGCATCTTCCGCCTTGGTGTGCACCTTTAGCATCGCCTGTTCACGAATCATTTTAATCGCGATGTCCATCAGGTCGCGGACGATGGATTCGACATCACGACCAACGTAACCGACTTCGGTAAACTTGGTGGCTTCGACTTTTAAAAAGGGTGCATTAGATAACTTTGCCAGACGACGTGCGATCTCGGTTTTACCAACACCGGTTGGGCCAATCATTAAAATATTTTTTGGTGTGATCTCATTACGTAACGATTCATCAACGCAACTGCGGCGCCAACGGTTACGTAACGCTATAGCAACGGCGCGCTTGGCATCGTCTTGGCCAATAATATGTTTATCCAGCTCGTGGACAATTTCACGTGGAGTCATTTGGGACATGAGCGTTTAAAATTCCAGTTCTTCAATCGTATGGTTGTGATTGGTGTAAATACAAATATCACCGGCGATACCCAGAGATTTTTCAGTAATCTCACGCGCATCCAGTTCCGTATTATTTAACAAGGCACGTGCCGCTGACAGTGCATAATTACCACCTGAGCCAATGGCAATGATGCCTTGCTCGGGTTCGATGACATCGCCAATGCCTGAAATAATGAGAGAACTTTCTTTATCGGCCACCGCGAGTAACGCCTCAAGTCTGCGCAAGGTACGATCGGTGCGCCAGTCTTTTGCCAGTTCAACCGCGGCACGGGTGAGTTGGCCGGAGTGCTTCTCAAGCTTGCCCTCGAAATATTCGAACAGGGTAAAGGCATCGGCGGTTGCACCGGCAAAGCCGGCTAGCACCTCGTCGCGATAGAGGCGGCGTACCTTACGTGCATTTCCCTTCATAACGGTGTCGCCAAGACTGACCTGGCCGTCACCGCCAATAACGACTTTATTGCCCCGTCGTACCGACAGGATAGTAGTACCGTGATATGGCTCCAAAATGAACTCCCAAATAAAACGGGCTGCGATTGTACACCAGATAGTATCGCTTGTTCGCGCCCAGCATTGTAAATAGGGTCAAATCCAGACCCAAACAAGGTAGACCAGGAAAAATTTTAGTATAAACCGTAAGGAATACAGGGTTTTAAAGCCGTTTTATGTGGAGATCTCAAATCTTGATGGATTCAGCAGCATTGACCCCTAATTACCAGCAAAACGTTTAATGGCAAAATCAGGCTAAGCCCTTGCTGTCATGTTTCATTTGGGGGCGGTTAAGCATGAAGGGAGAAATCATGGCAATCAGTTTTAGTTTAGAGATAAGTTTTTTAGACGTTGAGTTTGAATTTAACGTATTTTCCGAGCAACTGGCAGCAAGCATAAAACCGTTTAAAAAAATCGGATTCCATCCTTTAAAAAATACCTTCGTCACGGTTGACGGTCCCTATAGCGGGCAGCTCAGTGTGACGCCTAAAAATGTTGGTATGGGGGTTTCCTTTGACGAGGGGGGTTGCAAGCATGATATTGACGATGAAGAAGCGCTAGTTTTATCGCTGCATATGTATGAGTTTATAAAAGGTCTGCCTTATTACCAGCTGGCGTTAATCGGTTGGGAGCTTGGTTTTTTAAGTAACTATCTGGAATTCGATAATGAAAATCGTATTATTGGGATCGCAGAAGTAGAAGGGCTCGTCGTTACCAATGAATTATTAAAAAATGTAAAAGACAAATCAGCCTGGATTGACTTTGATGAGAGCCATAAATGGATTCCTTGTGAATCCCAATTTGGAAACATCTTTGCTGATGACGAAGATGAGGACGACTCAACTTAAGCTAAAGGGTTTCGGTTTTTTTTCGAAAGTAGGCACTCGCACCCGCGGCGGTGATCACACTCCAAACAGCAAACAACGCGCCAGGTAATGCCACTTCAGGTTGATCTTTAAAGTGTTCCAGGGCCAATGCCACGCCCATCCCCGCATTTTGCATTCCGATTTCGATTGATAGCGTAATTTTATGGGTGCGATCGAAACGATAGAGTTTAGCCAGCCACCAGCCAGCTAAATAACCAAGTAGATTCAATAATATCACTAGTCCAAACACCCAGGCACCGCTATCAACAATTTGATGCTTGTTTTTGGCCAGGCCATAGGCACAAATGACAATGATGGCAAGTGCGGCAAGCGCAGGTGCAATCTGCTTGGCCCAGGAAAAAGTGAGTGGTGCGTATTGGCGTGGCATTAACGAAATTAACAACGGTAGCCAGACCAGGAATAAACTTAGTAATAAGACTTGCCATGTGGCTAAACTGGAAAACAAAAAGAACAGGTTAAGAATAATTACCGCAGCGACCATTTGAATAACCATCACTTTAAGCCTGAAGCCTTTATCGAGGTAATAGCGAACCAGCATTCCACCGCTAAGCGGGATGACTAATATATAGAATATGGTCCACATCAGTCCGATCGCATTAATCGGGATCGTCTCGCCACCGAGTAAACCAATTAAATAAGGTGTGAGCAGGGGGGATAAAAAGGTCGCGACCGTGGTTAAAGTAATCGAGAAGGCCAAAGCACCACCCGCTAAATAAACAATGACATTCGAGGCCATTGCACCGGGTGCACTGCCAACAATGATAAAACCCAGTGCTAACGAGGGCGGTAACCCTGTTAGGCTGACTAGAGTAAAAGCGGATATTGGCATCACCACAAATTGGGTTAAGACTCCAAGCCCAATGCGTAGTGGTTCTTTTAAGGTGATGAGTAAATCTTCCCGGTTGAGGACGATGCCGAGTGAAAACATGGTTAACGCAAACAGTTCTTTGAAAACAAAACCAAACAGCGAAAATGCTTGTGGAAACAGG
>CAMYMO010000277.1 GCA_947259425.1 uncultured Ectothiorhodospiraceae bacterium
TGCCGAACCGCTTTCCGGTCGGCCGGTCTTACTGGCATCGATTCCACTGAAGGCAGTGCAACCCACACCATTCCAGCGAGACTTGTCACCGACCCACACCAAGCGTTTAGCCGAAAAAATTGATGAGGCGGGTTCGTTTCTCGATCCACTGATTGTGGTACGGGGTGAAGATGGCAAGCTCTGGACCCCAAATGGTCGTCACCGCCTCGCGGCCGCAAAAGTGCTTGGATTACAACAAATTACCGCACTGATTTCGCCAGACGATGCACTCGCTTACCGGATTCTGGCGCTGAACACGGAAAAGGCGCATAACGTTAAGGATCGCAGCCTGGAGGTCATCCGCATGGCCCGAAATCTGGCCGATTCCAAACCGCGCACCAAGGAATCGGCCTTTAGCGAACACTTTGAAGCCGCTGAATTTCTAACCCTCGGCATCATCTATGAACAAAACAAACGCTTTGCCGGCGGTGCTTACAGCTCTTTTTTGAAAAAGGTGGATCGATTTAGCGATCGCACTCTACCGGTCAGCATTCGCCAACGTGAAGATATCGCCGCACGGCTGATGGACATTGACGAACATGTGAAAAAGATCATCGATAAATTACAGAAAAAAGGCTTTAAATCACCTTATCTTAGAGCTTATGTGGTTGCACGGATTAACCCGGTTCGCTTTCATCGTGCCAAAAAAGGGGAGACCAAACCCGCAATGCCGATTAAATCTGCGCTGACGCGGATGACCAGCGCGGTGAAAAAATTCGATGTTAATACAGTAAAACCGGGTGAACTGGCCATTGTGGCCGCGATGAGTAGTTAACATTTCATTTCTCAAATTAAGTGAGCAGTCAATACACTATTTAATATTCGAAACTCATGTCACAGGTCAGGTATAATAATTCTTATTGATTTATTGGGCCGGGGGAATCAATGAAAAACCGTTCATTATTGATTTTTGGAATAACTCTTTTAATTTTTGCTAGCAACCCATGCCTGGCAGAAATATATAAATATAAGGACCCTCAAGGCCGTTGGCAGTATTCTGATAAACCACCTAAAGGTGAAAGCAGCAAAATACATATCGATGGAAACAGTAAAACCCCACAAAAAGAAAACAATGACCCAATCAATCAAAACTTAAATACCACTGATATAAAATCACTTCTGCATACAAAATATAAACCCGGGAATCTGATTGAACAGGCCTCACTTGCGACTATCTCAATTGAAACTCATCTTGCCATAGGATCTGGATTCTTTATTTCTAAAGACGGATATATTCTAACGAATAAGCATGTGATTAGACCCTCGGCATCAAATAAATGGCAAGAAACGAATACTCAGTTTAATAAACAGAAAAAAGAATTTGATAAGAATAAAAAATTACTTGCCGATGAGGCGGAAGACATTGAAGCAATGTCTGCTGAATTAAAGAGGCGTCAAATAGAAATCGAAAATGAGCAACTTCAATCCTCAAGAGATTATTTGACCTATCGATATAATGACTTTAAAGACGGCTACCTGAGTCGAAAACAACATTATAATAAATTAAAAGCCGAGTTTGATGAAAGAAAACGTGTATTTGATAAAAAGCGCTCAGAATTTAACATTAAAAGTAGCATGGCAAATGTAACAAAAACCTTCAAAATCATTCTCAAAAACGAACAACCTTTAACTGTACGTCTGGTAGCTGTGAGTAAAAAGTATGATTTAGCCCTGTTAAAACTGGATAAGCATATCACTCCCTATATAAAAATGAATCAACAAAAACTTCATCAAACTATGAAGGTATACGCAGTTGGTAGCCCTCTTGGAATTAGAGATTCGGTTACATCGGGCATTATTACTGGGATTAAAGATGGCTACGTCTTGACAGATACTAAAATATTACCCGGAAACAGTGGTGGCCCGCTACTTAATAAAGAAGGTGCTGTGATTGGTGTTAATACTGCCAGGGTATCTGAATTCGTCAGTGCGGAAGGCCTTGGCATCGCTATTCCAATTTCAATTGCTAACAAAGAGTTTTCACGTTATTTAGCGAATTAGTTTTGTTTGTACAAACATAGATGATAAAACTTTTTTCTTATTTTACTTTTATACTACTACTCGGTTTTGTTCTCGTAATATTTCTTACCTATAGTTACGATAAAGACATTACTCTCCCTTCAAATGTCACTGGCGAACATATTGATGTTGACGGTGTGAAGTTACGTGTAGATCAGTTCGGCCAAGGGCCTGATATACTTTTCTTACACGGCTCGATTGGTAACCTCGAAGATTTCGAGGCCCTGCTACCCTATTTAAAAAACCATCGTGTTACCTTATTTGATCGTATCGGCCACGGCTATAGCGCAATGTCGCCATTAAATGCGAATATCAAAAACAATGCCCTGTCTGCCAGCGCACTCATTAAAAAATTGAAATTAAAAAACGTCACCGTAGTCGGCCATTCCTATGGTGGCTCGATTGCCTTAAAAATGGCGCTGAATAAAGACCCCAATATCCGTTCCCTGGTGTTACTTGCACCTGCCGCTTACTCTTTATCACCGACCAGCAAACTTGAACACTTACTCGCAAAACCCGTTATCGGTCTCGGTCTGATTCGATTACTGCAACCCTTTATCGCAGAACAACGTTTAGAAAATGGTCTAAGCTTTTCAATAACCCCTAACCAGCCAATAATGCCCACTAATTTTATCCAAAATCGACTCAAACTCTGGAACAATCCAGGTATTCTCTATACAAGAACGCAACAAACAAATGAGGTCACATCTGAATTAATTGCAATGCAGGCACATTATCAAGACATCAAACTACCTGTCTCGATACTAATTGGCGACAAAGAAAATCACCAGGACATTAGCCAGGGCTGCCGCTTATTAGAAAAAGATATTAAACACTCTAAATTACTGGAGATTAAGGATGCAGGTCATTACTTACAATATAAGGATCCTGTGCTGATCGGTGAAACAATAAAAAGTATGTCTTATTAAATCTATACTTCATTGTAGTTATCATTGATAGGGGAATACTATTTTATTACGGTTTTTATCGCCCAGGCAACAAATATGAAAACTTGTCACCCGGGCTTTAAAAGCTATTCAATTCATGACATTAAGATTATTTGCCACTTTTTTTCATTAATGTCTGCTTACCTGCCTCTTCTTTATTTTTCCATGCAACCAGATATTCATCATGTTTCTGCATAATACTTTCACGGTGTTCTTTATCCCATTTCTTTCCTTCATCGTTAATGACTGTTAATTTGGTCTCTTTTAGCCACTGATTAATTTCCGCATCAGAAGTCTGACCATTTTCAGGAATAAAACTAAATCGAGCCTTCCACACACCCATTCTAGCTGCGACTTTAGCATAATAGGTTTTGCCTTCGGCTAAATCGGCTTGCATAAAATCTGCACTCTCACCAATGACCATAAACATGTGTTTGCCAGGGTTCGCTTGATAGGCAATTTTTGTATTCGCGGAAATCGTACCAATGTAGGTCGTGTCATCATATATAGTTGCTTGAACGACACCACCGTAACTAGATGGTCGAACAAAAACAAGCAGTGCTTTACCGGCTTCTGGTTTTAGTTCAGCATTATTCTCCACCACTGACATATGTGGCGACATTACTGTACATGCTGAAAATAGGGCAACAATCGCAGCCAACACCCCAACTTTTAATATACTAACCATAATAAGTATCCTCAATTATTTGACAAAAATTATATGAAATATACATCTTTAATTATCACTCAATAATGAAGTATACCTAATGGAACAATTAAAAAATCAATTTTCTGTCATCAATTTGAAATAAAATGGTCACTCTTACCCGCCATAATACCCAAGCACAGAATTTACTTATAAGTAACAAACTCCTCCAGAAGTAGTTGTTTGGGGTGGTCCGATTTAAGGACACCCCATTTTTTTATGTTGTCTTTACTTCAGCAAAAAATGATCTGAACCCGCTGTAATACATACGTAATATAGATGAAATACTGTAGGGACATTGATAAATCACCCGTTTATAGAAATCTAGAATCATGACTCCTGAGTAACATATTCTAGACATTCAGGGTTGGAGCTTGTCTTTCTTTAACCCATTTTTATCCTTGCTGAATTTATGCCTAACTATTCACTCCTAAAATCACTCACTCAGATTGAGCAAATCAATTTCTTACTCTCGAATCGCATACCAAGACGCTATGCGACTGTATTTATGGGCTGGTTTAGTAAAAGAACGAATCCAATAATACGAACAATTTCTCTTTTTACCTGGCGACTGTTTGCGGAAAATTTAGAGCTACATGATGCAAAAAAATCTAAATTCAACAGCTTACATGACTGTTTTATACGGGAACTCAAACCTAACGCACGAGTTATAGATCGACGTAACCATATTATTGTAAGTCCTTGTGACGCAATCATTGGTGCACATGGCAAGATTCAGGGAACAGAATTACTTCAAACCAAAGGTTTTCCTTACACGCTAATGGATTTACTTGGCAATGAAGAACTGGTTGAACGCTATCGAGACGGTTTATTTATTACCTTAAGACTAAAATCGACCATGTATCATCGCTTTCATGCCCCCTGTAATTGTCGTATTGAATCGGTAAATTATATCTCAGGGGATACCTGGAACGTGAACCCAATCGCTTTAAAACGCATTGAGCGCCTTTACTGTAAGAACGAACGTGCAGTTATAGATCTTACACTGCCTGAGCCAGATCACCATTTAACCCTGGTACCGGTTGCAGCCATTTTAGTTGCGGGCATAAAACTTCATTGTCTGCCGGAAGTGCTGGACCTGCGTTATCAAGGCGCCAATCATTTGTCCTGTGATGCCCACTTTCAGAAAGGAGATGAAATAGGTTACTTTCAACATGGATCAACCATTATAATTTTTGCAAACAACGCATTTCATCTCAACAAAGATATACAAGAAGGCAAGATCATTCGCATGGGACAAGCCTTATTCAATAGTTAATCTGATCTAAATCAGCAACGGTTATTAATATTTAATTAATATACGACTTGTAACATTAGTGACATGTTGATGACATAAAACTACCTATAATCACCGTACAAAATTGATAAGGGATAAAAACCATGAATTTTATTGAGGAACTAAAACAACAACGCTGGGACGATCATCGTTATTATCATCACAGTAGAATTAATCAAACTCTGCATTTAATCAGTGCAATGAGCTTTTTAGGTGCTTACAGTCTACTCTTTGTTAATCCTGTGATGGCGGCATTCCTGGGCTGGATCGTCGCAATGGTCACCCGCCAGGTCGGCCATTTCTTCTTTGAACCTAAAGGTTATGATGAGGTCAATCAAGCAACACATGAGCATAAAGAAGAAATTAAAGTTGGTTATAACTTAAGACGCAAAGTTGTTTTATTAACTTTCTGGTTTATGTCGCCGCTTGCCTTATATTACAGTCCCACATTTTTTGGCATCTTTGAACCTTATGTCGGCACAGAAGGGTATCTGTATAATCTTAGCATTGTCTGGTTGGCATTAGGTGCGATTGGATTGGTATTTAGAACGGTACACTTATTTTTTATTTATAATGTTCAGGCTGGTCTTGTTTGGGCAACCAAAATACTGACCGACCCGTTCCATGATATTAAGATTTATCATAAATCACCTTTTTATCTGCTAAAAGGCGAGCTAATCGATCCAATGCACAATATTAAATCTTAACCCAGATACTTAAGATTCAATCCCTTCTCAAATAAATCCACCCTTCTATTTCTGATAGAAGGGTTTTTTTATTTAAATACGGTAGCCAACATTTCCGAAAGTATTTTTTTCTTGATCGATTTATTGGTCACTGACTCATCCTGCCACCACCAACCATCTTCTTGCATTGATTTAGCAGCTGCAACAAATCGATTCATTACATCAGCAAACTCATCGTCACTAAAATTATGGCTCATAATAATTCGACCACTACCGACCCAACTGATCGCAAGTCCCTCTGCCCGCAAGTAATATTGGAACATCCAGTTATAGCGGCTCGCCTGGGTATAAGTAATAGTCCATACTGACGACATATTAACGACCTTAACCGGTAACTGCTGCTTTGTTAGTTTGTCATTCAACTCACTCACTCGATTATTCCATAATCTATCATTATCCTTATAACTCAGATGAATCTCGGCCGTGTCTATTCTTTTCAGAAATTCATTCATGGCGGCCATAACATAGGGATGTGAATTAAAGGTTCCGCGTGCAAAACAGATTCTGCTTGGTCGATTATCACGAAACCGTTTCATCAATGTATGCTTGCCACAGACGACGCCAACCGGCAGGCCGCCCCCGAGCGTCTTGCCAAAGGTAACCATATCGGCCTGGATATCGAAATATTCCTGGGTGCCACCATAGGCCAGCCGGAAACCCATGAACACGTCATCGACAATAAAGACTATACCATGCTCATTGCATATTTTTTGCAATGATTTCAACCACTTGCTATAGGCTTCTCGATCATATTTAGCGCTCCGATCGCTGTTAATCAACATCGCATCACCCGGTGCATTGGCATTCGGATGCATCCCCTGCAGTGGGTTTATCAGCACACAGGCAATGTCCTTACGCGTACGCAAAACCTTCAAAGTGTCTTCATCCATATCTTTTAAGGTATAAACATCACTGGTTTTACGATCATTACCAATCCCGGGCTGTACGCCATCCCACCAACCATGATAAGAACCACAAAACCGAACCAAATGCGTTTTGCCGGTATGGTAACGCGCCAATCGCACCGCCTGCATCACTGCCTCCGTACCCGACATATGAAACGAAACCTCGTCGAGTCCTGAAATCTTTTTAAGCCTGGTCACATTGTCACTGATAACTGGATGATAGGGCCCTAAAACCGGCCCTAATTCTTTGACTTGCTTAATACCCGCTTCCAGGCAGTCTTTATAAAAATCATAACCAAACACATTAACACCATATGAGCCCGTTAAGTCATAACTCCAGTTACCATCTAAATCTCTGACCTGGGTACCGGATGATGAATCAACTATCGAACCTAATTTTAGGTTTTGCTTAACATAATCACGATATTGAAACGGTACTCGATAGGCATTCACAAATAACACATCTGAAATTCCACTTTCGAGCTCTTCACTCATCGCAATGGATTTTGGTGCGTTTGCTTTAAAATGATCTCTTAACCGCCCAAAGCCCTTCCGACGCATCTGTGCTATTTCATCTGGTGCACCATCACTGACAAAAAATTTATCTTCATTAAATTTATAAAAAGGCAGTAACTTCGAAATACGCCGAGACATTTTTGCGTGACCGCGAAGTGACGGATGTTTAGCGCGTGAAAGACGTAAACGAATTTGTATTTTACGTAGCACAAATAAGCCAGCAGCGGTATAAATAAAGTAGTAAGCCAAGGTTGTATCCATTTAAATTCCTAACTATTGTTTAACACACCCTTAAACCATATTTATATGTCGGAATTGTTACAATTCAGCGAATTATGTCTTATCGAAAATACCTGGATCAGATATCAAATCCATTTTATTTACCATTTCATGCAATTGTCATCTGACCTGCATCTATTGGACACAGGCACACTTTAACGTTCCAGAACTCGTATAACACTATTAACGTACAAGGAGATCTAAGGAATGAAGAGTTTTCGTTATCCTGTTTCAATATTAGTTATATATCTAGTTGTCGCATTTGTTGCCTACATCCCCGTTAGCAAAGCTGACTCTGATAGTAAATACGAACGTGGCTACAAAGCTAAACATGGCCAAACCGTTCAACTTGGCCCACGTCCATTCTTTTTGGTTAATGATATGGATGAAAGCAAGCTAAAAAATGAACTTTTAGCATGCCGGAAAGGGTCATTTAAACCTTCTAATTTTTCAATCGGGCATCGAGGCGCACCGTTGCAATTTCCTGAACATACCAAAGAATCTTATATTGCAGCGGCTAAGATGGGCGCGGGAATTTTAGAATGCGATGTGACTTTTACTAAAGATCGTGAACTCGTTTGTCGTCATTCGCAATGTGACCTGCATACGACAACCAATATATTAGCAACCCCATTGGCCGCAAAATGTAATGTTCCGCCTGATTATAGCAGTTCGACACCATTCAAAGATGTACGCTGTTGTACCAGCGATATTAGCCTCGCTGAATTCAAAACCTTAGAAGGAAAAATGGACGCAGGAAATCCGGAGGCATCAACCCTTGAAGAATACTTAAATTCAACGTCCGCTTTTCGCACAGACCTTTATTCTTCACGCGGGACCTTGTTAACACATGCTGAAAGTATTGCTTTATTTAAGTCGTTAGGTGTCAAAATGACGCCAGAATTAAAATCTCCTAGTGTCGTCATGCCTTATGAGGGCGATTACAGCCAACAAGACTATGCCCAGCAAATGATCGATGAATACAAAGATGCGGGAGTAAAAGCAAAACAAGTCTATGCCCAATCATTTAATCTGGATGACGTGATTTACTGGATTGATCAAGAACCGAAATTTGGTAAACAGGCTGTTTATCTCGATGGTCGCTATGATGATCCGACCTTCGATCATACTAATCCTTCGTCGTGGTCACCCACCATGGAGGAACTAACAGCGGCTGGCGTTAATATCATTGCCCCACCGATGTGGATGTTACTAAATATCGATGGTAATAAAATTGTCCCATCAAACTATGCAATGTCAGCTAGTTCAGCAGGGTTAGATATCATTACCTGGACACTAGAGCGGTCTGGATTATTAAAATCAGGTGGTGGCTGGTATTACCAAACTACAGCGCCCGTGATCAACAACGATGGCGACATGTTCACCGTGCTGGATGTACTTGCCCAAGATGTTGGAATAATAGGAATTTTTTCAGACTGGCCTGCGACAGCAACTTACTATGCTAACTGCAAAAAACTAAATTAGTCTTTAACAAGAAAGTCATCATCTTATCAGAGCCAGGAATCAATCCTGGCTCTTTTTCCTAAAATTAATTATTCAGACCAATATTAACGTAACGCCCTGTCATTCAACTGTCATTTTAATGACCTTTCATTGTAATACCTTTTAGCCATACTTCTTATCAGATTTAATGAATATGCCTTTGTTCATTGTAAGGCATAGATTTTTTCATAGTGTCACTCTTCGTTATGTTTTGAATTGTGACAATATTGTAATAGGTCGCGATTAATGAAAGTTACCGTTTTTGGAACAGGTTATGTTGGTTTAGTACAGGCAGCAATATTTGCGGATGCAGGCCACGATGTACTGTGTGTTGATATTGACACTAAACGTATAGAAGATTTAAAACTTGGAATCGTACCGATCTATGAACCCGGTTTAACAGATATAGTGAAGCATAATCTTGAAGAAGGCCGACTTCATTTTACTACAGACGCGCCGGAGGCAGTCCAACACGGACAATTCCAGTTTATCGCCGTTGGAACACCTCCTGATGAGGATGGCTCCGCCGATTTACAATACGTCTTAGATGTGGCATGTACGATTGCTAAAAATATGGATAACCCAAAAATCGTTGTCAATAAATCAACCGTACCGGTTGGAACTGCAGATAAAGTGACAACGGTCATGTCTACGACCCTCTCGGACCGTGGTGTTAACATTGACTTCAATGTGGTATCGAACCCTGAATTTTTAAAAGAAGGCTCTGCAATATCTGATTGTAAAAAACCCGATAGAATTATTCTTGGTACCGAGGATAAAGCGACTGAAGCAGAAATGAGGGCATTGTATTCACCCTTTAATCGAAACCATGATCGCATCATTACTATGGATGTTCGTAGCGCTGAAATGACCAAGTATGCTGCAAATTGTATGTTGGCAACCAAAATTAGCTTTATAAATGAAATGTCGAATATTGCTGAGAAAGTCGGTGCCAATATCGAAGCTGTTCGCAATGGCATCGGCTCAGATAGTCGAATTGGTTATCAGTTTATTTATCCTGGATGTGGCTATGGCGGATCTTGTTTTCCAAAAGACGTCAAAGCACTTATTAAAACATCCGAACTTCATGGCTATGATTCAAAGATTCTAAAATCTGTTGAGGAAGTTAATTTTCGACAGAAGCAGATGCTGTTTAATAAAATTTACACACATTATAACGGAAACTTATCAGGTAAAACTTTTGCTGTTTGGGGTTTAAGTTTCAAACCCAATACCGACGATATGCGCGAAGCACCCAGCCGTATTCTGCTCGAGTCATTATGGGAGTTCGGTGCTACCGTTAAAGCCTTTGATCCTGTCGCTATGGATGAATGCAAACGAATTTACGGTGATCATCCAAAACTGATCTTAGTCGACTCAGAAGAAGATGCACTGGATAACTCAGAAGCATTGATTATTGTTACCGAATGGCAACAGTTCAAAGCACCAGATTTCGAAAAAATTCGATCATCTTTAAACTTTCCTGTCATTTTTGATGGTCGTAATTTATATGATAAAAACCGATTAGCAGATTTCGGTATAAATTATTATTCTATTGGTTGTCTCAACAAAGATAACATCGTTAGCACATATCAGGATGTCGTTCTTTTTCCAGAGCCGGAACAACAGTTCGCAACGTAATCACAAGCTTTACTGATTTTGTATAGAGGCTAGCGAATGCCATCACTACAATACAGAAAACCGCTAAAATATCGTGCTATCTGGATTTCTGATGTACATCTTGGTTATCGTGGCTGCAAAGCTGATTATTTATTAGATTTCCTACGTTCTACTGAGACTGAAAATTTATTTCTAGTCGGTGATATTATAGATGTCTGGTCAATGAAACGGACTATGCACTGGCCTCAAGCGCATAACAATGTCATTAGAACAATACTTGGAAAAGCCAAACACGACACCAAGGTCGTTTACATTCCCGGTAATCATGACGAAGAGTTTCGCGCTTACAATGGAATGGTATTTGGTAATGTTGAAATACATAACGAATATACTTATGAAACTGCAGATAAGCGTTTGGTACATATGCTCCACGGCGATAAGTATGATTCAGTTATGCACTACAGTAAACTAGTGGCATTTGTCGGCAACGCAAGTTATGACTTTATTCTCTTAGCAAACCACCTACTCGACAAATTACGGCGCCGTCTAGGTTTCCCCTTTTGGTCTTTAGCCAAGTTCCTAAAATGCAAAGTCAAAAATGCGATGGAACATATCAAGCGCTATGAAGAAATTGTCGCAGCAGAAGCCAGAAAGAATAATTACGATGTC
>CAMYMO010000278.1 GCA_947259425.1 uncultured Ectothiorhodospiraceae bacterium
TCGCTGGAGATCATCGATGGATTCGAGCGAATACTTTACTTTCATGTATTAGGTGGTGATTCACGCTCATTGGAACCCCAGCTATTCAGCCAGGCATTCACATCGTCTTCATCAATAGCCTTGCCTTGCTTAATAGATTCAAGCGCTTCCAGTGTATCTTGCCACTGCGATTCTTCCACAGACTGTCTAGCTAGAAATTCTTTAATTGCTTGATTTATCAAGTAATTTTTACTTCGGTCAAGTTTCTTAGAAAGGATCTCAAGCGGTTTTTCTACATCATCTGTAATACGGATACTAGTAATACCCATGATTTCACCTAAATTGTATTGATATGTAATACATATTAGTACAATCTCGGTGGTTTTTCTAGAAGAATTTATAACGATTAAGATCAGTTGAGAGCAAAAGCAAGTGATAGGCCGCTTTTGTGAACCAATTGGAGTGCCTTTGTTATAGGTATTTTTTAACGCCAATTCGTTCATCGTACTCTGTTCTTTTTTCTTCAGGAATATGTTCTCTCTGATAACGTAAAGAATACCCGCCTTTTAACTCACCAGACTCAGTTAATAAATACCAATCCATTAGATCTTCTTCATGAAACTTTAACCATTGGCCAACTTCAATCCATGTAAATTCTTCTGGGAGTTCAAAAGGTTGTGCACAACAATAACCATCTTTGAAAAATGGGCTCATTAGCCATATGTTTGCTCCTTCCTCTGATTCGGGATTTTCAGGAATAAAAAACTTAACGCAAGCGTATGTATCTTCCGGTAAATTTTCTAAGGCTGTTTTGAATTCATTTAATGATGATTGAGCATCTTCTATTGTTTTTTGATAAACAGAGTTATCTGACTTTATTGTCATGAATTGTGGTTCTTCATCAGAGCTCATTTTAAATTCTATAACGTCTAAAATGAATTGCCAATCAACCCGGAACAAAGTGACGGGTTATTGGACGGGTCGATTGCATTGTTAGCCCCTAACTGTATCAAGCAACTCACTCCAACGTGCGATGATCATATCTGTATAATTATAGGCATCTATCTCTATATCTTCAAATGGCCGACCCTGGATAAAGTGAAACGGGCACGTCAAACGACACTGCAAACCTTTTTTAAAACCCATCATTGCGTGAAACCGACCGTCATTGAACGTCGTCTGCAAGCCATCAAAGATGCCCTGGCATTGACCGAGGATCAAGGCATCATCGTTCCCCTTGAGCGGTTGGTATTAGCACTCATCCGGCAACTTAAGTGTGTATTACATATCTTGCATGAGTATGATCTTGAAATTGCCCAATGTTTTCGCCATCACGATGATTACGAAGTGTTTCAATCGTTACCCGGTGCCGGTCCCGTGTTTGGTCCCCGCCTACTCGCCGCCTTCGGAGCGGATCGGAAACGCTTTGATAGTGCCGAGGAAATCACCCGCTTAACCGGGGTCGCCCCCGTGTTAGAACGAAGTGGCAAACACGCATGGACCCATTGGCGATATTCATGTCCGAAATTCCTACGCCAAACCTTTGTCGAATGGGCCAATCAAAGTATTCGCTATTCGTATTGGGCGAGGGAATTCTATGACGAGAAACGCGCGCAAGGTAAATCTCATCAAGCGACCTTACGTGCGTTAGCCTTTAAATGGATTCGGATTGTATATCGCTGCTGGAAAGACCAAATGCCTTATGATGAGTCAAAATATTTGTTCGCATTAAAAAAACGAAAACACGTGACTGTTTAAGACAATTTTTTAATCAGAATGGGTTGACGAAGGACTCAGAGCGTATTGTTATATGTTAATTTTCAACTATACGTAAATTATTTAGAAATTCTTCTTCTGAATCGAATGGGACATAATCGAGACTACCTTCAACCATGCCTGAAATTCCATATGCTACAAGCCCACCAGAAGAAGAACCATCATCTTTCTGCCTAATAGTAAAAAATAACTTTGCTTTTTCAATACTTCCTTTCTTCGGCAACCATAGTCCACCTTCGAGGCTACCATATAAATACTTGCCTGGTTTTACAACTTTTGTTTTTTGATATTCTTCAGCAGGTTTATTCCATAAAATCACAACTGGATGGCCTTCGCCAACAAAATATGTTCCATCTTTATCTTCGGCAAACTCTTTATATTTCCCGGCCAATAGCCCTTCAATAATTAAATAATTTCCTATACCTCTTCTTTCGACCCTTAAATGATCTTTTTCAAGAACAAAATAACGTGAAGAATCAATTTTTTTCAAATCTTGGACAGTTGTACAAGCAGATAACAATGTTAGACAGATTACTAATAAAATATTTTTATTCACATTTTCCTCCAAAACATATAACGACTAGGGTAAGTGGCGCGCGCTGTTTGCGCGTCCAAGCGAAGCGGG
>CAMYMO010000279.1 GCA_947259425.1 uncultured Ectothiorhodospiraceae bacterium
GTTTGCGCCTAATCCTGCCTTCTTCGATCCGGAAAATATTATTAAACTGGCTATAGAAGGTGGTTGCAATGGTGTGGCATCAACACTCGGTGTATTGAACAGTATTGCTCGTGACTATGCACATAAAATTCCATTCATCATTAAGATTAATCATAACGAACTGCTTACTTATCCAAATCAATATGACCAGACTTTGTTTGCCAGTGTGGATCAAGCATTCGATATGGGCGCGATCGCAGTTGGTGCGACGGTGTACTTCGGTTCGGAACAGTCACGTCGACAGATTTTGGAGATCAGCGAGGCCTTCGAGCATGCACATTCACTTGGAATGGTGACGGTACTCTGGGCCTATTTACGTAACAATGCATTTAAACATGATGGCACGGATTATCATGTCTCGGCTGATCTTACCGGCCAGGCCAATCATCTGGCGGCAACAATTGACGCCGATATTATCAAACAGAAACAGGCACAAAATAACGGTGGATTTAATGTCCTCAAGTTTGGCAAAACCCACCCTAAAGTTTACGCTGAATTAACGACTGAGCATCCGATTGATCTGGTGCGTTATCAGGTGGCCAATTGTTTTATGGGACGCGTTGGGATGATTAATTCCGGTGGAGCATCTGGAGAAGATGATCTACACCAGGCCGTGCGTACAGCCGTCATCAACAAACGTGCGGGTGGTATGGGTATGATTTCCGGGCGCAAAGCGTTTCAAAAACCGATGCAAGAAGGCATTAACTTATTAAACGCCATCCAGGATGTGTATTTATCTGATCAGGTTAGCGTAGCCTGAACACAAAGATTTAAAGGTCTGTGTTAGATAATAGAGGGTTTATATAATTCCATTGCAATAGGCGGTGTAGCTTATTGATTTCATAAATTATTAATATGTCATTAATCAAACAATTGCAAAACCCAGATTTATACGATCACCCGGTGATGCAATTTGAGGTGATTGAAACCCATATATCATGGGTTTTGTTAACCGGTCTCTATGTTTACAAAATAAAAAAGCCAGTCGACTTTGGTTTCCTTGATTTCTCTACGTTACAAAAGCGTGAGTATTTCTGTAAAGAAGAACTAAGACTTAATCGCCGTCTTGCCCCTGATTTGTATATCGAGGTTACTGGAATTTACGGTTCCAGTGAACAACCAAGTTTAAAAACGAATGGCCCGGTCATTGAATATGCGGTTAAGATGCATCAGTTCCCTCAAGCGGCACAACTGGATCGCTTGTTGTCAGAGCAACGTCTGAAGCCGGAATACATTGATGATCTATCACAAACAATCGCTGCCTTTCATCGCTCTATTGATTGTGTACCAAGTGATAGTCCTTTTGGCGATCTTGAGCATATCGCTCAACCGGTAGAAGAAAATTTTAAACAAATTCGTAATTCATTAAGCGATGATAAGGTCATGCTATTTCTGGATAAATTACAGTCATGGAGTGAAACACAGTTACAGGCATTATCCAGCGTTTTTCAGCAGCGTAAAGCAAATGGTTATATTCGTGAATGTCACGGTGACATGCATTTACGTAACATGGCCTGGCTAAATAATGAAGTGGTTATCTTTGATTGCATTGAATTCAATAAAAACTTTTACCTGATCGACGTGATGAGTGAGATCGCTTTTTTGATCATGGATCTCGAAGACCGACAACAAGACCGTCTGGCATGGCGTTGCCTCAATCGTTATTTAGAATTGACTGGGGATTATCTCGGTATTCAGTTATTGCCTTTTTATAAAGTTTATCGTGCCATGGTGCGAGCCAAGGTAGATGCTTTGCGAACTTCTCAGGAGCGACCCGGTTCTGCTGAATATACAGAAACAATGCAGGATTGTATGCAATATTTAAAGCTTGCTGAGTCTTATATACAGGTTAATGCCCCTTGTTTGTTAATCAATCATGGTCTATCTGGTTCCGGTAAGACAATGTATTCTCAAAAATTAGTCGAAAAAATTCCGGCTATTAGTATCCGTTCAGATGTCGAACGTAAACGTTTGTTTGTTGGTGAGTCTCAATCCCATCAGCTTGCCGAGGTAAAAGAGGGGATTTATTCCGAACAGGCCACAGAAAAAACCTATCGGCGCTTGGCATCATTAGCCAAGACAATTTTATTAACGGGCTACTCAGTGATAATTGATGCCGCAAATCTTAAACAGAGTCAGAGACAATTATTTATTGATCTAGCAGATTCCATGGGTTACCAATATTGTATTCTTAATTATTATGCTAGCCCGGAAATATTACGCATACGAGTGCAACATCGTATTCAGCATGAAAAGGATGCCTCTGATGCGACACTGTCCGTCCTCGAACATCAATTGGAAAACTATTTGCCATTAGAAACAAGCAAGCATAGA
>CAMYMO010000280.1 GCA_947259425.1 uncultured Ectothiorhodospiraceae bacterium
TGTTGATCATCAGTGTCGAGGATAAATTTAAATGTTTTGTTCGGCATAGAATAATTAAAATTGTTAATGTAGGATATCGAGAATTTTGCGAGTTACTTTATCCAGCTTCAAAATTCGGCCTTCTATCGAAACCGTTATCAAACCTTTATTATTAACCGGAACAACAATTTTTGCGTGGTGATAAACATCGACATCAAGAATTTCTCCCTTTTGTAACTTTTTTTGCCAGCCGGGAGGAAGCGGTTTTCCTTGCTGTTCTTTTTTCTGTAAGCCAGGTGGCAGTGATTTATCCTTTTTAGGTTTGTAGTTGTTTTTAGCAAACGCCACCGAATTTAGTGCTAACGAACTTACTAAGATGAGTAATAGAGATGAAAATGTCTTATTCATTTCAGGTTCCATAATTAAGAAAATAGTTGGTTATTTTATGTTGCCGATTAAATATGCAAAGTGTCTGAATTCACATTCTTTATGCAGTATAGAACAAAAAACGTTATTGATTTAGCTGTGAAATCAGCAGTTGATACAGTTGCTTTTCTGCTTTAGGCGATTCTGAATAAAAACTCGTGGCCGGAGTCTTTATTCGTTCAGCATAAAAGTGGAAATGTTGTATTTGAGTTTTTGTATAGAGCGTGACGACCAACAATGATGCATCTCCCATTTTAATCATTATGTCGCCTTCATCAGGCAGGCTTGCCAATAAAGCCAGAATGTTTTTAATGATTTGGGGATCGGTTATATCAAGCTGAGTGGGCGCGGGTATCCCAGTCTGTTGATCAGACATTTTATTAAATGCACTGATATTTATTTTATCACAATCACTCAGTTGGAAACTTTTTAAGTACACGCTGGATTTCATCGGTTTCTCTGATTTAACGCTAGCCGGAACAGCAAGTGCGATATTTTCGAGGTCGGCCGGTATGATTATAAAAAAATACAAGAGACCACGCGCGATACTACGCATAGAACGTTTGAACATAACGATAAACTGGGCTCTCAGTATTGAGAGCCCATCCTATTTATTTATTTTCCCGATTAGCGACAAGCTCATCGACGACACTGGGATCCGCTAATGTCGAGGTGTCACCCAGGTTATCAACTTCATTTTCGGCAATTTTCCTTAATATACGTCGCATGATCTTGCCTGATCGTGTTTTCGGTAAGCCCGGTGCCCATTGGATGACATCGGGTTTGGCAATCGGACCAATCTCACTACGACATAAACCTACCAGTTCATCTTTAAGTTTGTCACTCGGTTCAACGCCAATGATTGGAGTAACATAAGCATAGATACCCTGGCCTTTAATCTCATGCGGATAACCGACCACGGCGGCTTCGGCGATGTCATCATGCAATACCAGCGCACTCTCAACCTCAGCGGTTCCCATGCGATGACCCGATACATTTAACACGTCGTCCATGCGTCCGGTAATCCAGTAGTAACCATCTTTATCACGGCGGGCCCCGTCACCCGTGAAATAATAACCGGGGTATTGGCTAAAGTAGGTTTCATAGAATCGATCATGATCACCATAGACGCTGCGCATCTGGCCTGGCCATGGACGCGTCATGACTAAGGCACCTCGCGCTTCTGTTTCTTCAATGATCTTACCGGTTTCAGGATCCACGATAGCAGGTACCACCCCAAAGAAGGGCGTTGAGGCTGATCCCGGTTTTAATTTTGTTGCTCCCGGTAACGGTGTGATCATATGGCCGCCGGTTTCCGTTTGCCACCAGGTATCGACAATCGGGCAACGTTCTTCACCGACCACTTTGTGATACCACTCCCAGGCCTCGGGATTGATCGGTTCACCGACGGTACCCAGTAATCGAATACTTGAGCGGGATGTTTTCTTGACCGGTTCATCACCCTCACGCATCAAGGCACGAATTGCGGTTGGTGCGGTATAAAAAACACTGACCTTATGTTTATCACACACCTGCCAAAAGCGTGATGCATCAGGGTAGTTTGGCACACCTTCAAACGAGATGGTCGTGCCGCCATTAGCAAGTGGACCATATATTAAATAAGTATGACCGGTGATCCAGCCTACGTCAGCAGTACACCAGTAGATATCACCTTCCTGTAAATCAAAAGTGTACCTGGTGGTCATGGTGGCAAAAAGAATATAACCACCGGTTGTATGTAACACGCCTTTTGGTTTACCGGTTGAGCCCGATGTGTAAAGAATAAACATCGGGTCTTCGGCATCCATTTTTTCCGGCTCACAGTCGGCCGAAGCCTCAGCGATTAAATCGTGATACCAGACATCGTGTTTATCATTCCAATTAATATCACCACCAGTGCGTTTTACCGTTAACACAGTATGCACATTGGGACAGCCCGCGACGGCTTTGTCGGTATTGGCTTTAAG
>CAMYMO010000281.1 GCA_947259425.1 uncultured Ectothiorhodospiraceae bacterium
GTCTGTGGTGACATGCGCAACTTTGTTTTCCCAGTCGAAAATAGTGTGGGCATTAAAGTCTGGGTTTTTCTTATCCGTATGTTTATGTTCTAGCGGTATCAGTCCTTGTGGGCCGAGTGTCATCACACTGCAATCGTATAAATGATTCGTAAAACCAAATAATGTCCCCTCTGTGTACAGGCTGTACTTAATATATTGTCCAATATGCTGAAGCTTAATGTCGGATTCGAGACTTAAGAATAAAAATCTTGAGCCCGCAAAATGTGCGGAAAAGGGGGGCGGTAATGGTTGACTAGCTAACAGGGTAGACGAGCTTAGCAAACACAAACTAAACAGGCTTAGCTTCATTCCTTGTCGAATTGCCTGCCAGAAATCCACCATCTCCATTGACTCCATCACTGTAATTGAACTTATTTAAGGATACAGCAGTTCTGTCATATTGCATTGATATATCTCGAAATTATTCTAAAAAAGCGAGAAGTTTACTTACATTGATCCAGATCAGGTCTTGGGTTTATTACAGGGGGCGAACCATGCTAAGGAATTGAATTCAATATTATAAGGCGTCAGAATAAAACTCGTCGAGTGCAACTCACTCTTCGGTCGTCTATATTTTAAATATATATAGTACCGTCTTTTGTCCGATCTTTATTTCGCTTATTACTGCCAAGGAGGCTGCTATGTCAAATTTGATTCGAGCAAGTCGTAACACGTTGTTGACAGTATTCATCATTATATTACCGGCCTCCATATTGTTTGCAAATGATGTCGGTGAGCGAGTTATCAAGCACGGCACGTTTGATGATGATCTGTATTTGGCCGGTGGCGAAGTGGAGCTACAGGCAACGGTCAATGGCGATGTAACGGTTGCCGGTGGTCAGATAGACCTGGATGGTGAAATCAAAGGCGACCTGATGGCGGCTGGCGGCAAAGTGGTTCTTCGTAGTTTAGTGTCTGATGATGTGCGTCTGGCCGGTGGTGAAGTTGATATTCAGGCTCCTGTTGGGGATGATGTGATCGCCACCGGGGGTCGTGTGCGCCTGGATCGGAAGGCGAAAGTCGGTGGGCGTGCCTTGATAAGCGGTGGCGATATCCGAATTGGCAGCAACATTGCGCAGGAGTTGCGTGCCGCCGGTGGGCGTATCGTACTCACCGGACAAGTACAGGGTGACGTGTATTTACGGAGCGGGCAAATTGAGATTGGCCCCGGCGCAGTGATTAACGGTGATTTATATACTTACGGTCCGCGTGCGGCAGACATCGCGGAAGGGGCTAATATTGTTGGTGAGATAAAGCATACTGAGGTTAAGGTGCCGGTTGCCAAGATTGTAGGCCGCCTGATCGGCGTTGCTCTGGTGTTATTAATCGGATTGATGCTCGCTGCAGTGGTGTTTTACCTAATTTTTCCAAACGTTTCACAACGTGCAAGTCAGTCACTGCGTAATGAGCCGTGGCCGTGTTTGGGTTACGGGCTGGCGGTTTTTGCCGGAACCCCAATCATTATTATAATTTTATTGAGTATCGCAGTGGGTACATGGCTGGCGTTGCTACTGTTAGCGGCCTATTTAATGATGCTGTTACTCGGCTACTTTACCGGTGCTCTGTTTATTGGCGAGACGGGTCTGCGATTGATCGGTAAAACAGATCCCACTAAGACCTGGCGTGTCATTGGTTTGTGTGTGGCGTTAGCACTGTTAGTGATAATTAATGCCATTCCGATTATCGGCAGCCTGATCTTCTGGCTGGTATTACTAGGCGGTATGGGGGCGCTAAAGCGACAATTGTATCTAGCTTATAAACAGGATTAGTTGATAATTTCCTACAAAATTCAAATTAAGGAGTAGAGCTATGCGAAAGGCGATGGCAGTTGAATTTACGGCAAAGGCGGGTGGACGTGAATTTAAAGAGGAGAGTGTCTCGTTCGATAGTCCGGAGGAACTGTTTGCATTTATTTCACCCGGTGGAGGCTGCGAAAACATTCCGGATGAAGTGGATGAGATTCAGATGGTATTTACGCAACCCAGACATCCGAATGAGAACAATCCGCTCGCCGATAAACGTGTAATGCTAGAGTTAGGCATGGTGAAGCTGACTGGCCCATTAATGGAGATTACACAAACAGCAAATCAATTAATCGATAAAGCAGGTCGTGGTGAACTTTCTAACTCATTTCTAAATGTTATTGGAGAAAGTTTAAAAATAGAGTCAGAGTAAGAAAACTCATATTAGGACAGGATAGCTATGGACGAAGGCGATTTTGGAAAACAGCGAAGCAACTTGATTGCAGTATCTTTACTCAACTCATCATAAAATATATTTATGCCGCTTTTGTATTATTAGTAAAACGAATCTTCTAGTAAAAACTA
>CAMYMO010000282.1 GCA_947259425.1 uncultured Ectothiorhodospiraceae bacterium
CCGATGGCCTGGGCGAATTAAAATTCACTCGTAACAAACGTTTTTCAGAAGATGAAATGGAGCAGTTAGAAAACTTCATTTTTCATCTTGTCTATCCACTGCGAAATGCAATCCAATACCAAAAGGCGCTGATTTCAGCCCAAATGGATAGTCTTACCGGCGTTAACAATCGAGCCTCAATGGATCGATGCCTCGATCGAGAAGTTGAATTATCCCATCGTCACGATAACCATTTATCATTACTCATTGTTGATATCGATCACTTCAAACAAGTGAACGATAACCTGGGGCATAGCGCTGGTGACACCGTTTTAAAGACTCTGGTGACCTGCATAAAAGAAACCATGCGCGTCAGTGATATGTTATTTCGCTATGGTGGCGAGGAGTTTGCCCTTGTCCTGTCCGGAACCGATATGGACGGCGCTCGGCAGGTCGGCGAACGCATTCGTGCCGCTGTTCAAGCCTATCCCTTTGTTTATAATGGAAAAGATCTGGATTTATCGGTCAGTATTGGTGCCGCCTACCTCGGTCGTCGTGATAGTGCCGCCAGATTATTCAACAAAGCCGATGCGGCACTCTATCAGGCTAAAAAAGCTGGTAGAAATCAAGTACATAGCTACGCTGAGCGCTAATTTCAGTGGTTTATCCAATATTTCAATTGTAAACTTTTGAAATATTTCTCAAAATTTACTGAGCCTTTCAAGTTTTCTCGTTAAAATACGACAGACTTACTGTATGCCACGACTATGGGGGCTTAGTTTATGAACTATCTGGACCAACTCGACCAGATGCTGGATGCGAATTTTCGCCTGGTCAGCATTGAGACTTATGATCCGGATAGGGTCACCGACTTATTTACCCAACTCAGTCGCTTCAGTAATAAGGCTTTTTATTACTGGGAAGATAACCAGGGTTTACACCGCATCGGTGCATCACACATTAAGATTCCTCGCACCGGTCCAGACAAAGAATTGCTTTCCCATATTGAAGGCAGTAAACATTTTGGCGTATACATTCTTCGCGATTTTAATGACGCCCTGGATGATGAGAAAAATATCCAAAGCCTGATGAAGATAGCTTCTGGTGATATCAACAAGGTCGTTGTTCTGCTTGGTGACTTTGTTAACTTACCCAAAGCATTAGTGCCTTTTACCTTACGCTCCAAACATCAACTACGCCAGGCCGGTTAAGTTAAGTTACTCGTTATAGTGACACTGTTGTTTAAGACAGCACTTTTTACAAACCGGATTTCGAGCACGACATATGTCCTTGGCATGATTCACGATTAGCGCGTGATAGTCATTAAACAATTTCACTTTATTCTTCTGTTTTGCCAATTTATTCTCGAACAACAAACGTAAGCTCTCGTACGAATGATTCTTGTCGATCAGATTCAAACGTGAAAAAATTCTTCGTGTATAGGCATCGATAACAAATTCCGGTCGATGAAAGGCATATAGTAATATATCATCAGCCGTCTCAGGACCTACTCCATTTATGGTTAATAAGTCTGCCCTTAATTCATCCGTGGTGCGATGACTTAGATTTTTTTGTTGAGCGTACCAAAAACAATAATTCTTAAGCCGTTGAGCTTTAACATTAAAGTAACCTGATGATTTAATCAGTTCCGCTAATTTATCATGACTAAGCCGTAATATCGCATCGCAACTCAAGCAGTTTTTACTTTTTAGTGCTTCAAGCGCCTTTTCAACATTTGACCAACTGGTATTTTGAGTCAGTATTGCACCGACCATGACCTCGAATTTAGAATCAGCAGGCCACCACGACTGGGTACCATAATGTCGATGTAGTTTAGTATAGACAGAATAAAATGTTGGCACGTATGAATTTTATTAGATTATTTTATTTATATTTCGAGGGCTTTGATCCAATTACTTATATCGTTCACCACGTCTTGTTCAAGACCTTTGAAACCGTGATAACTTTTGCCCCGACACTCATGGCCTTTATTTTTACCGCCGGTGTAAGATTTTATTTGTTTCGTCTTAACTCGTTTCAAATCCGAATACAGCTCGGGAATATCAGCAAACGGAGTAACATAACATCCATCGTCTTCATGATGGACAAGCAAGGTCGGGGTAGTAATCTTGTCTATATCGGTTGAATAAACCGAATCCTTACCGGAATTACTTTGCCGGGTAACGGTTGCAGTTAACACAATACCATCCGGTCCGACTTTGCCTGACGAGTTCGCCGCAACGCTGGCAACCGATACCGTGCCTCGACTCGTGCCAACCAACCATACGGGTTTTCCTGGGTATTGTTTTCTTAGCCATTGAATCATTTTTTTTACATCATCGATATGGTCCTGGCCAACTCGAATATTTATAAGGTCGCCCTGGTCA
>CAMYMO010000283.1 GCA_947259425.1 uncultured Ectothiorhodospiraceae bacterium
GCATCCAGCGTTTGTGCCAAAATTCGATAAACCAATTCATCGAAATCAACCCCGGCCGCTTTTGCCGCCATCGGTACCAATGAATGATCGGTCATACCAGGAACCGTATTGAGCTCGATTATGTAAGGCTTGTTTTGCTCATCACACATAATATCCACCCGTCCCCATGAGCTCGCGCCAATGACATTAAAGGCTGCTATAGCAAGACGTTGTAATTGCGACTCCTGCTTTTTATCCAGGCCACAAGGGCAATGATATTTTGTGTCGTTAGCAACATACTTGGCTTCATAGTCATAAAATGTATGTGATGTCTCCAGGCGAATAATGGGTAATGCCTCGTCACCTAAAATTCCAATCGTATATTCGTTACCCGTGATCCACTGTTCTGCAATGACTTCACCCGCATACTGTGCGGCTAACTCATATGCGGCTGACATGTCTTGCTCTTGATCCACTTTTGACATACCAATACTGGAGCCTTCTAATGCCGGTTTAATCATTAACGGTAAACCAAGCTCGGCAATCACGTAATTAAGATCAACCTCATCAGTCAACACCATATAATTAGGTGTCGGTAAATTGGCTCCAGATAAAATTTGTTTAGTGCGTAACTTATCCATCGATAAGGCTGATCCAGCAACGTTACTTCCGGTATAGGGAAGCCCTAATACTTCCAATACGCCCTGGATGACACCGTCTTCACCACCAGGACCATGTAAAACATTAAATACCCGATCAAACCCACCTTGTTTTAGTTTATCCAGAATCGTTGCCCGCTCAACATCTATCCCAACCGCATCAACACCACGATTCTGTAATGCCGACAAAACTGCTTGCCCACTATTAAGTGAAACCTCACGTTCGGCCGACCAGCCACCCATTAAAACGGCAACTTTTCCAAAGCTCTGTGGATCGGGTAATGTATTTGAGTTTATATTCACAACGTCACCCATACCCTATCGATCGCCCACAATTTTTACTTCTCGATTCAAATCAACTCCGGTCTGTTTCTCAACTTGCGTATGTACATACGTTATTAACTCTTCAATGTCTGTTGCGGTTGCCGTCCCGGTATTCACAATAAAATTGGCATGTTTATCCGATACACAAGCCCCGCCAATACACGTTCCTTTTAAGCCGCAAGACTCAATCAAGCGTGCGGCATAATCCCCTTTGGGATTACGAAATACTGATCCCGCATTAGGTTGCTGTGTTGGCTGACTGGCTCCACGTTTATTTAATAAATCCTTAATTTTTTGTTGGCTTTGCTTTGCATCACCTGAAGAAAGTTTTAATACACATGAAACAAACCACTCTTGTTGCGGGCCGACAACGTGACGATAAGAAATCTGATATTCATCGGGCGAGCGTGTTTTTAGTTCGCCCGACGCAGTGACAGTCTGAACTACTTCAACCACATCCCAGGTTTCTCCACCAAATGCACCTGCATTCATCGCCAAGGCACCGCCCATCGTGCCAGGAATACCACAAAGGAATTCAGCACCGGTTAAAGCATTTTTTGCTGAAACTTTTGCAGCCTTAGGACACGCAACTCCAGCTTCAACATAGAGACGCTGTCCATCTAACACTTCAATACCATTTAGAACTCCACTGGTGCATATCATGGTTCCATCAAAACCAGCATCTCGTATTAATAAATTACTACCTAATCCAAGCCAGTAAATTTTTTCATTGTCCTCCAGCTTTGATAAAAACAATCTTAGGTCTTCAATATCAGCAGGTTGATAAAATGTTTTCACCGGCCCGCCTACCCGCCAAGAGGTATGCTTTGCAAGCAGTTCCTTCTCGCGTAGTGTTCCACGCAATGATTTGTCGGAAGCAATTGTCATATTTACATTTTCCATAAATCGTTACTTAGCGTTACCTGGCTTGCTCGTCTCATTCAAATGTTCAATAATCTTTTTATTCACTTGCTTAAATTTAACGCTCAATTCACTTTTAAGATCTAAAAAACCAGTCTGTAAGCGGTGACCACAACCTAAATGATAATGACGTAATTGATTATTCATTTAGTTTGCCTCCACTAATACTTGAATCTGATTAGCGATCCCACTCGCTATTGCACCCACATTTCCAGCACCCTGGGTTAATAAAATATCTCCATCCTGCAATATACCAAGTAAGGCCTCAGGTAATTGTTCGCCCGATTCAACAAAGATTGGATCAACTTTACCGCGAGTACGAATCGCCCTTGCCAACGCACGTCCATCCGCACCGCTGATAGGTGTTTCACCCGCAGGATAAACATCTAATAACACCAGGTTATCGACATCCGATAACACCATACAAAAATCTTCAAATAAATCCCTTGTCCGCGTATAGCGATGAGGTTGAAAT
>CAMYMO010000284.1 GCA_947259425.1 uncultured Ectothiorhodospiraceae bacterium
TTTCTGGCATCATTTCTGGCATCGATGCCGCTGCACTAACTCCGTACCCACTCTATATATGTTGAACTAAAGCATATATGATTTAGGCGTTGAAGTCATGGTGCTAAATAACAACCAAGGCCGATGGCTCCGGTAAAATATGCAAAAACAATACTCTAATTACCTGTTTTCACGTCGACTCAAGCAAAGCCTGGCCGTGACCACATTAGTGGTCTTAATTGGCTTGCTATTGGCTACCCATCCCTATGGCCGCGCCCTGGAGGAACACATTGGCCTGCCCTGGTTATTTAAATTGCGAGGTGAAATCCCGGCCTCTAAAGACGTGGTGGTGGTCAGCATCGATCAGCAATCGGCCCGCGCCCTGAATCTACCGGCAAAACCCCGCAAATGGCGGCGTGACTATCATGGTGAACTGGTCGAAAAACTCACCGCGCATGGCGCCACCGCCATTGGCTTTGACATTATTTTCGATGAGACAAAAGAGCACGAGCATAACCAACGCTTTGCCGAGGGCATTAGCAAGGCCAATAACGTCGTGCTGTTTCAGTATATCCAGCAAAAAGAGATCTTCGATAAAAAAACCAAAAAAAAATTACCGGCGGAACGCGTGTCACTCATCAGTCCGATCGATATTCTCGCCAACGAGGCGCAGGGGATTTCGCCTTTTCCATTGCCCAAGGTCCCCGCCCAGGTAAATCATGTGATTGTCTATAAAGACATATTAAATGATGCGCCAACCCTGCCGGCCACCATGTTGCAACTGCATGCCCGCTCGGTGCATAACGAACTGGTTGAGATAATAAATTTGTACCAACCCGAGTTGGCCGCTGAGCTGCGTCAAAACCTGGGCAGCGAACTGACCGATGTCAAACGTCATCAAGGCATCCAGAATGTGGTCACTGAATTCAGGAACTTATTTTCAAAATACCCTAACCTCGCCAAACAAATCAAAGCGCACCTGGAGCAACCCGAGCTAGCATTAAGCAAAACACAAATTAAATTGCTACGCGCATTAATGAATCTCTATACCGCGCCCAGCAGTTTTTATTTAAATTTCTATGGTCCTTTCGGTTCGATCAAGACGATTCCTTATCATAAGGTATTAAACTCGAACCCCCAGACGCCCTCCATCGATGTTAACGGTAAGGCGGTCTTCGTCGGTTACTCCGAACAGTTCCAGCCAGAACAAAAAGACGGCTTTTATACGGTGTTTACCGATGAAAACAGCGGTTCCGAAGTCAGTGGTGTTGAGATCATCGCCACTTCCTTCGCCAACTTATTGGAGCAGCAAGTCCTAAACGTTCCAAGCGGTACGCTGGACATCGGCATCATTTTATTATGGGGCCTGTTCACCTGTGTCGTATTACGCCTCACGCCTGGTTTGTATCAAATCCCGCTGACCGTGTTCCTGGGGTTGGCGTATGGCTTAACGGTCTACTATAGTTTTGTCACTCATTACTTTTGGTTACCGTTTTTAATTCCTTTGCTTATACAACTCAGCCTGGCCAGCCTGTTATGTTTTGCCCTGCAATACCGTGAAGTGCAAACCGAACGACAGCTCATCCGTCAGGCCTTTGGTTATCATTTACCGGTTGAGGTGGTCGATAAAATTGCCAATGGCATTAACCATGTGACCACCGATGGAGAAAAGGTCCACGGCATTGTCATGGCCACCGACGCACAACAGTACACCCAACTTTCAGAACAGTTAACTCCAAGCGCACTACACGATTTAATGAATCAATATTACGAAGTGATATTTACCCCGATTCGATCTTATCAGGGCATCGTCTCGGATGTGATTGGTGATGCCGCGATGGCAATCTGGGCATCATCACAAAAATCACAAACCGCGAGCAACAAACATCAACAGGCCTGTCTGGCGGCGCTGGAAATCCAGACCGCGGTGCAAGACTTTAACCAGGCACACCCCGAGCACGCCTTACCGACGCGTATTGGTCTGGACAGTGGTGAGCTTGTGATGGGCCACGTGGGGGCACTCGATCATTATGAATACCGCGCGATTGGCGACATCGTCAACACCGCCTCACGCATTGAAGGGGTCAACAAACAACTAGGTACGCATATAATAGTATCTGCAGAGGTGTTAAAGGATACGGAAAACCTGATCACGCGTGAATTGGGCCGCTTCCGATTAGTGGGTAAACACACGGCGACCACGCTTTATGAGCTTGTTGCGGTTAACACCACCCAACTGCCGCAACAAAACCTTGATATTTTTGATGTATTTCAACTTGGCCTTAGCCATTTTCAACGCGGTGAATTTAGCGAGGCGTTAACCTTATTTACTCAAGCGGAAAAAGATGGCCCGAGTCAATTTTA
>CAMYMO010000285.1 GCA_947259425.1 uncultured Ectothiorhodospiraceae bacterium
AAGTATCACAGGACGCTGTTTTAACTTGTCAAAACGGGCCTTAACTTCATCTGACTGATCTAAATAACTGGGTAAATCAAGTTTATGCATAGTTTTGCCTAACCTCATCCTACGATAATGACTTATGTTGTTCCCAGGGGAATATACGTTTACCGATCCAGGCTAATATAATGTCACTAAACAAGCCGATAATGCCTATCATCATGATCGCCGCATAGACATTGTCAAAATTTTTATACCGAGCTTGTTGAGTTATGAACCAGGTAATACCAGAACTGGAGCCGATGAGTTCGGCGACAATTAAATAGGTCCATGCCCATCCTAATAAAATTCGCAAGTCCCGGTACAAGTTAGTACTAATGCCAGGAACGATCACCTTGAACAATAACGACGTACGCTTAGCCCCCAGGGTCAATGCAGCTTCTACCAACATGGGATCAAGTTTGCGTGTTGTATTTGCAATCACCAAGACTTGTTGAAAAAATGTCCCGATAAAGATGATCGCGATTTTGGGTCCCTGATGTATTCCTAATATGGCAACGGCCAATGCGCCAAATGCAGGGGCCGGCAAATAACGAAAAAACTCGATAAATGGTTCATTAAGCTTTGCAAAAATCCGATAGGTCCCCATTAATATACCTAACGGCACGCCAAATATAGAGGAAATCACAAAACCCCAGAAAATAACCTGGATACTATCCCATAAACTTTCGTGTAACCATTTTTCATTGCGTCGTTTGGGTTCTGTAACAAATGCGGTATAAAACGCTGTCGCGACTTCATCAGGGCTCGGAAAATAAATCGGGTTCGCCGGTATACCCTCCGGAGCGGTTTTTCCTTGTGTAACGATATCTGATTTTTCCCGTTCAAAGATCTCACGATCAACGAGAAGGCCTTCACTAAAATAGGATACGTCGCCAGGCACGGTAATCTCGACTTTAGGATGCCAAACGTATGGGACATAACTAACGATTGACCAGATCGTTAACGGAATAATAAAACTGAACACTGCCAGGATTAAAGTCTGGTGTTGTTTAAATTTTCGTTTAAACGTAGATGATGCGGACATAAAGTTGATCACTTTTTATTATTTAAATAATTTTTCTAATTTTTAAACCACCGACCAACATGTGGTTTGCCCTCCCCTCTACACACGGGAAGAATTAATTATTCTGGCAATATTACAACCGTAATATTGCCAGAAATTTTTCCTACAGTTTGTTCATTACCGATGAATCTATATATGATTCAATCTTTTCAGGTTTTTTATAAACTTTATTTGCAACATTAAAGTCATCCGAGATTCTTGATGAACCATAGAGGGATGCAAACCCATCACCCTTTTTAAAGAATTTCTTTGCTTCTGGCAATGTCAGTATTTTAGTGCCTTTAACAATCTCTTCATATTGTTCTGGTTTTAAGCCAACACGCGACGCCATGATCTTTATCGCATCATCATGAGTCTTCGGGTTTTGAATATAATCGACGATGCGGTACCAAACCTTAGCAATTTTCAGATAATCTGCTTTGCGAGCAGAATAACTTTGTGGAGATGCTGCGAGCATGTCATAAATTAATCCAGGCTTGTCAGCACTACTATAGAGTTTTTTTGATCCAGGAACTAATTTCAACGCCTGACCAGAATTGGGTTGCCAGGCGACAATCGCCGCAACCTGACCAGAGGCTAAAACTTGTGGTGTTTCATTGGTTGGCACATTGACAAGTTCGACATCTTTTTCGCTCATACCATTATCTTTTAATGCATTTAATAATATCAAATGCCCAACAAAACCGATTTCAACACCCACTTTTTTACCCTTTAAATCTTTAATTGATTTAATTCCGGGGGCACCAACAACCATATCATTGCCATTGCTATAATCATTCATTAAAAACATAACACTCTTTGCACCCGTCGATCCGGTTACCAAGGTATCGCCATTGGTCATACACACCGCATCAAGTTTTCCGGCCGCAAAGGCATCCATTGACGCAACATAATCAAACCACTCAAATTTTACGTCTACCCCGGCTTCTTTGAACCAACCTTTTTCTATGCCTACCTCCCAGGCAACCCAGCCAGGCCAATCGCTATAACCAATTCGAATTGGGTCTGCCGCATTAGCCGCCCCGGTCAGTAAAAACGCAGCAACCATGGCTGCTAAATATTTTCTTATTGATAACTTCATCGATTCACTCCTCGAGTATTACGAATTAAGATTTAAGTATTACTATTCTTTTACTACACCTGAGCAAAGGCTATGCCACGAATACCCAGCTTAAATAATTATGTATTTCAATAGCTTATGGGATAACTCATTTAATCATATGCACCAGA
>CAMYMO010000286.1 GCA_947259425.1 uncultured Ectothiorhodospiraceae bacterium
CCAGTTCTATCTTACCCGCCTCTATTTTTGAAAAATTTAGTATATCATTAATAATTTTTAACAGATTATGTCCGCTGATATTTAGAGTCTTTATATATTTTTGTTGTTCATCATTAAGCGAAGTTTTTTCTAATAACGTCGCTATACCAAGGATGCCATTTAATGGCGTTCGGATCTCATGGCTCATATTGGCTAGAAACATTGATTTTGCATTACTTGCTTCCTCTGCCAGTTGTTGAGCCTGTTCTTTACGTTTAATTTCCGTTTCAAGCGCAGCCGTACGAGCATCAACAATTTCTTCTAAATGCTGATTAATGGCTTCCATCCCTTCTTTTGAACGGGCCAGCTTGATAATCATTTCATTATAAACATTTTCTAATACAGTCAATTCATTGTGTTTATTTTTATCTAAACCGATGTCGACTTCATGCAGATTATCAAAATCTATATCTGATATTTTATCAGTCAATTTTGTAATTGGATCACCTAATAAACGTTTAATAAAATATATAAATATAATCCAGAGCGCGATCGTACCAACTACGGCACCGATCACTATCAATATGTAGCCATATTTGACATGACTAAAAATTACCTCTGGGCTGGTGTAAAGATAAAGTACAGCAAGAACATCAGGCTTATTGTTACTTTCAGGAGAGTTGATTAAATATTTATATTCTATTAAATTGCCCTTCCCGGTATCAATTCTATTTGTAGGCGCGTTTATATTTTTCTTGCTATTCGAATTATTTTCTTCTTTATATTTACCCCGTGTTATTCTATTCTCACCGACATTAAGTTTTAGCCCAACAACATTTGGGTTATTAATAATTCCATTTAAAATTGAGTCCAGAGTGGCATCGTTAAACGTCCATAACGAATTTGCGATCCCCTGACTAAAAGTTTTGGCGATCTCTTCAATCTGAGATTCTATAGTATTCTCAACATCTTTATATTCAAAATACATTTGAAAGCCGGTTACTATTGATATCACCAATACATACAGACCAAAAATCACCTTAACCAGGTGAGTTGCAATAGAGTCACGAAAACCAACTTTGTGCTGCATGAGTAACTTCCGACTAATAACTTTACTTTATAAGCTTAATGATCACATCCTTACGAATCTTACTAATGCGACCACTTGCATCCATTTCTTTTAAAATGGCATCGAGCTTTGGTATCAAATGTTTATTTTTTATATGCAAATAGTGATAAAGCGGATATTCCTGGACAGCAGGTGAAAGGGCCCTGATATTAGTAAGATTCAATTTTCTTAACGTTTTCACACCATTGGTAAATGCAACGACCGCTATGTCTACTCGACCGCTATCCAGCATTTTAAATACTTGTTCATTTGTATCAACGGCTATGGTATTCATTCCAATGGCACCACGCTCAACAAACTTGATTCCGATTTGTATACCTATTTTAAAAGGTTCTAAACTATTCCAACCATTAACGACAAAGTCTTTTTCTTTGCTAAATACAATACCCTGCAAAACATTAATCGGAGTTGGTACTGGAATTAAGTTTGTATATTCCTTTTGTATATTTACAATGCGAAATAACTCACCATCAACCTCGCCCGAATTAGAAGTGTGTAATGCGCGTGCACCGGGCAATGGTTTATATATCAACTCCATGCCTAACTTCTGGTAGGCCTCTTTTAACACGATATAACTTATCTCAGAATTTACTGCATCTTTGATCCCGACTACGGTAATTTGTTTATCTGCTGCCACGCTAATCGCAGGAAAGATAATAAAATAACTAATCCAGACAAAAAATCGTGTTTTCATTGGAAACCCTCTATATAAGTCGGTATAGATATCGGCCTTTAAGAGCAGTTCTTAATTAAAAAACAATAAGGAAAATCTAAAGAGCAGTACGGTAAGTTATTGAAAAATATGATGTAGTTATGATTCAGGCTATTCTCATAAAAACGATTCAAACCTTAGTTTATTGATGATTTAAAGTAATCGCCTTTATCGATTTGAACTACTCATAGTCTTCGTTGAGTGACTCCAGGAAGGCGACCAGATGGTTAAAATCAGCTAGCGCAATTTTAACATGTTGTAATGCAGGATCTGCATTACGTATCAAGCCTTGTTGAGCGAGGATGGGCGCAGTCATATAAAAAGAAACCGCGTCTTTCAGATTACTAAATTCACCATTATGCATATAAGGTTCGGATTGGCCCAGATTACGTAACACTGGTGTTTTGAAACTTGCGATACTTAGCGGTAATAAGTCTTCATTACGACACTGCTTTAGACCCTGTTGTTTGGCTTGTTCACATAAAATACTTTTTAATTTTTTCTGTGGTGCCGGC